>JAESUE010000234.1 GCA_016763235.1 Pseudomonadales bacterium | reverse complement strand
TTCGATGGCGCAGCATATATCGCCTTTGGTGACATTATTACAGGAACAAATTTGCGCGGTTTCAGGCAGGGTATCCACACCTAAACCAAGTGCAGCGCCATCGCTTTGAGGAAGAATTAAGGCATCAGGGCTTTCTGGGATAGGCATTTTGTTCAGCATTAACTGAAGTAAGGTGCCGTACTCTTCTGCATCCCCGACCAATACTGCGCCAAGTAGCGTTTTATTGTCTGCACTGACGACAATCTTTTTATAAACCTGTTTGATTTCATCGCTATAACTAAAGGAGCGACTGCCTTCTGTGCGGCAATGGGCATCTCCCACGCTCGCCACATCAACGCCCATTAATTTTAATTTGGTGCTCATGTCCGCACCAGCAAACTCGCTCTCTTTCCCTACCAAGTGATCGGCAGCCACTTTGGACATTTGCCAGCCTGGCGCAATCAAACCAAAAATACGCTGATCCCACAGGGCGCACTCACCAATGGCGTAGACATCTTCATCGGAGGTCTGGCAATAATTATTGATTGTAATGCCACCACGAGGGCCAATTTCTAAACCGGAGCTTCTCGCTAATTCATCTTGAGGGCGAATACCGGCTGAGAAAACGATCAAATCTGTATTAAGCTCTTCGCCATCGGCAAAGCACATTTTATGGGTAGTGCCATCGCCATCGATAATCTCTTTGGTGTTCTTTTCAGTATGAACAGCGACACCCAGCTCTTCGATTTTTTTGCGCAATACCGCACCGCCGCCATCATCGACCTGAACAGCCATTAGGCGGGGAGCAAATTCCACCACATGGGTTTGTAAACCAAGGTCTTTCAACGCTTTGGCCGCTTCCAAACCCAATAGTCCACCACCTACCACTGCACCGATTTTCGCATTTTTGGCAGCCGCTGCGATTTTATCCAAATCATCTAGGGTGCGGTAAACAAAGCAGTTATCTCTTTCGTGCCCAGGCACAGGGGGTACAAAGGGGAAGGAACCTGTTGCCAGAATAAGTTTGTCATAGTTCAGCTCTACGCCATTGGCAGATTTAACGGTCTTTTTGGCCAGATCAACGTCTGTTGCTTTATCTTCGAGAAAAACCTGCACCTTGTTTTCTTCATAAAAGCCAGGTTTCACTAAAGAAAGATCTTCTGCGCTGCTGCCAGAAAAATAAGAAGTCAGGTGGACGCGATCGTAAGCCAGTTTCGACTCTTCACAGAACGTAGCGATTTCAAATTGATCGCCCTCGTCATTTTTCACCAGCTCTTCGATAAAACGATGCCCAACCATCCCATTTCCGATTACTACTATTTTTTGCTTTTTGCTCACGCATATCTCCGGACAATGTTAAGTAACTTCATGTTGAGCGCTCCACCTATTTTCATCAAAAAGCGGAGGGCCTTAAATAGGCAGTTCAAACCCGATGCACTAAATTAGCAAGTACCGTACCTACTTAAAAAATAACATCATAGTCAACTGAAACAAAAGGAGTTTAACAGACTTAATCGATCGAGATCATCACATTGCCGCCGCGCTGTCGAAGCAAAGTGGTGCGGAAAAAACCAAGCACTTAAGAGGTGCACCATATTGGTGCCCAGCGACAAATAAAAGAGGGCAGCAGCTCCTTGAGAGCCGTCTATAATTTCACATGGTTACTCACTTTTCTGCAACAAACATTCCCCTGAGGTAACGTATGTCCAAACCACTGTCAACTGCCAATTTCCTGGTGACGCTTTCTGATCTCCATAACGAACTGGATAATGCTTATTGGGAATCCAACTGCGTTGAACATAAAGATATCATCTACAACATCATTGATATCATCCGAATAGAAGCAGCCGAATTGAATAAATTAAGCGTGCAAGACCACCATTACCCCTATGAGCCCATTACGCAAGAAGTGAAGGATTTAAAAGAGCGCTTGAAATTCCTCCACAAGAACATGAGTAAATATGTACCTCGTTCAAAAACAGCGCAGAACCTTGAACAACTATTACCAAAAATTGTGGCGCACGTGCTATAAACGCCTAACAAAAAGATCAGCTAAAAACAAACATGAAACTGTTCATAAAATTTATTCTATTTCTTGTGGTGTTGGCCGTTGCCGCCCCCTTTATTATGAAGCGCCCTGACGGCAGGCCACTATTAACGATAAGCGATATCACATCAGGCGATAGTGCCATCATAAAAAGCTTCAATACGCTAACGAGCTTTTTCCGCTCACCGAAAGATGGTTTGCCTAATGGAGAGCCTTCTCTCACAACCGTCCACAAGTGGCAGGATAAAGAAGGCCTATGGCATTACTCCGACCAACAGCCAACCAGCACTACGAGCCAAATATTGGCGATTAACCCCAACCAGAACATTCTCGAAATGAATGATAAAAAGCTCCTCAAAATACTCAAAGGCGAGAAGGAGGAAACTGCCAGCACCACACAAGATTTAGAGCCTCCCAAAAACATGATTCCTGGCCTGCCCTCTATAGAGCAAGCTAAAAAAGCGATGGATAATGCCAAAGCAGTACAAGGCTTATTGGACAACCACTACAAACAGATTGAAAAATATTAAGGTGTTCTGACTAAATCAGAGTTTCCTTAACATCCAGATAACGCCATTGGCCCTCTTCTTTTTCAAACAAACTTCGCTCAACATGTTTATGTGCTTTACCATTAACTTTATAAATCGCCTCGAACAACACCTCTCCCGTATTATCTTCTGCGGCACCCATAACTGTTTTTACTACTTTTAGTCGGTGCCATTTTACTTTGTCATCTTCTACTTGTTTTTTAAGTGGTCGCGTTGTTGTGTGCCAAGTTTCAATCAAATAGTCCTCATTTTTTAAAGCATACGCAGTATAGCGAGAACGCATCAGGCGCTCTGCAGTATCAGGCTTTTCGCTTCCAATAATAAATGGCTCGCAGCACGTTTCAAATTCAGCACCACTTCCACAATAACAACTCTGGCCCATGTGATTTCCTTTTTCGGGATATGTTAAACTTGGCTTAATTATAAAGATATTCCTATTAATGCCTTATTCATACTCAATGATTAATAATGAATAAAAATATAAACACCACGTAACGACTCACAGAAAATACCCGCAAATCAACAAGAAGACGTTTATGAACATGAACCGCAGTACATTTCATTTTTCACTCATCTTCTTGATGACTTTTCTCCAAGCCTGCACAGACACTATTCCATCAGCAGACGTTAAAACAGAGAGTATTGTTGCCGATTATCGAATCGAAACATTTAACCATAAAACTGCGCACATAGATGCACAGCTACATCGCGAAAGCCATAATTACGAATTTGTAATTCTTGAAAATCATGACCGCCTGATTGCCAAAACAGAAACCAGCAGCATTACACTAAACCTTGAGGATGAGTCCTTTCAGCCCAAGTACAACGGTGAAATAGAAATTAAAGACAGCACACCAATTACCTTCAGTTTTTACCGCAATTACTACCCAGACCGAGAGCAACGCTGGTACCCCTCAGATTTAACCGCGCCCAAGGTCGATGACACACTGATAGAAGCACCCTACTCATGGGTAGAAATCCCTCCCGCTTTTCAACTACTAACACCGATGGAAAACACCGCATATTTTCACCCCAATGACATGGTTATGCTGACGTGGGATCCCATTATCGACAACACTCTTATGCGTATACGGACTCGCCCCGTAAACTGTGAATCGGATGTTATTCCCGCCAGCATTAACCTTGTTATCGGCGACGATACCGGCAGCGTAAATATAACGATTTCTGACTTGCTTGACCCCTACATCACTACAAATGCCATCGCCTGTGATATAGAACTTCTACTCTATCGCGAACAATACGGAGTTCTCGATGAAAACTTTAGCGGCGGTAGTATTATTGGCGCGTTTGCCCAGCGCGTTCGTCTGCACTATTTACCCCTTATTAATCCGTAATAATCAAGGCAGAGTCCATGTGTACAAATATGCGAGAGAGCACCAAAAAAGCCCTTAACTTTATTCAAATACTTTTACTCATTGGTTTCAGCACCCCTGCCTGTGCCGTTGATTTTTATGCCGAGGCACTGCGAACAGTGAGCGAAGAAAATATAAACCAGCCGGTTAATTTCCGCAGCGAAACCGGGGGTGTCATGACAGTGGGCATATCTATTATCCCCCAGCTCAGCGTGGAACTTGGTTATACAAACAAAAACAACTACACAGCGAGCGGGGCCGATAAAAGCGGAAGCTGGGAAACAACCACCACAGTAAAGGGGAAAATGTATGGCCTACGCGCCAAACATCAGCTCAATGATCATCTGAATGTATATGGCAAATTCGGCAAACAAGACCTCGATCTCACCATGGAAATTAAAGAAGTACTGGTCGATTTTGGCGCCCACCGCCCCCCTGCCATCAAAGATAGCGCCGACCGTTACTATTATGGAGTGGGGGTGCAATATTTCATCATCCCTCTGTTTTATCTAAAGGCCGACGCTATTCAATTTACCGAATCGTCAGACTTTTTCTCCAATTCCAGCGCAGCGTTTTCTCTTAAAGGGCATTATGCCGGCGCCGGATTCGGTATTGAGTGGTAAATTTATAAGACCGTGATACCATCGAATACCTTTAGCCCTAAAACTTAAGACTCATCACACCTTGCGCAAACAAAACACCGTACTCGGAGTTACCTACCTCAGTATTTCCGCGTTGCTTTTTGCCAGCATGGGAGCGCTTATTCGGGATGTTTCCGATACCGTCAACAATGAAAGCATTGTTTTCTTTCGTAACGCCACGGGCTTATTGATTTTAATACCTTGGCTATTAAGAAAAGGGCCCAAGGTCATTGCGACAGATGTTTTCAGATTCCATCTACTTCGTACCGCTTCCGGCCTTACGGCTATGTATTGTTTTTTTCATCTCATTGCCAATATTCCTTTGGCAGAAGCAATGCTATTTAATTATTCAGCGCCGGTATTTATTCCTCTCATTGCCTATTTGTGGCTAAAAGAACCACTCACCCGCGAACGTTATTTCGCTATCGCTGTTGGGTTTAGCGGGGTATTGCTCATCATAAAACCCGGCACAGATATGCTAAACATCTATTCTGTAACGGGGCTGGTTGCAGGCTCTTTCGCTGCACTTGCCTTTGTTACCGTACAAAAACTTTCGCGTTCGGAATCAGCTTATACCATCGTATTTTATTTTTCGGCCTTCTCTACTCTAATTTCTGCAATCCCCTTTAGCTTTGCATCACAAGCACTCAACACCATACAGATTCTTTCTCTCATTGGAATTGGCACTCTGGCTACACTGAGCCAATTCTGTTTGACCCGTGCTTATGGCTTAGCCCCCGCTGCACAAATCGGCCCAGCGCAATACCTTTCTATTATCTTCGCGGGCTTTTTTGGCTGGTTATTTTGGCAGGAATTGCCCGACTACTGGGCTTTGGCTGGTGCCATATTGATTTTTCTTTCAAGCCTTATGGCAACAGGAAAGATCCTGCCTACTACAATTAGGCCCAAGAATACTGCAGAGTAATACATTTCGTGCTGTGATTTATAAAGGGTTTAAACGACCAGGAAATTTATTCTGTGTTAATGTCTCAGCCATAAAAAAAGGCCCGAAATTCAACGGGCCTTTTTTCTCTTACCTCAGATAAACAAACAGTCACACCAAATCAATGCTGCCTAAGCAGTTTGAGCGGTAGGCAACACACCTGTTTCTTCTAACTCTTGACGCTGTTTTTTTGCATGGGCAATCAATTGCGGATTACCGCTATTTTCGTTCGCCTCCACCGCAAGCAACTTCTCAGCTGGAGAAGCGTGTTTCTCATCCCATTCAATCAGAAGCGGCACCATGGCTTCTTCCCACTTTTTCTTGTTTCGGGAAATACCCATCATTTTCATATAGCCCGCAGGTAACTGCGGCCCCTCAAGGTGAGGAACCAGATTCCAAAATTCACGCTCTGGAATATCATGATGATCCGCATGTCGACCAATGCCATCTGTCAGCCAGTTAGTCACCTTATATGTGCAACCCCAGGAGTGTTTGATTTCAAGGGGCTGATCAGGATCCCGCACCAAACCATAAT
>JAESUE010000233.1 GCA_016763235.1 Pseudomonadales bacterium | reverse complement strand
GCGGTGACGATTACGGTTTGTATTCGTCGTCGGAAACCGATTAAGAAACATCGTTGATGTCAGCACACCCGCGTGGGGAGTACCGGCAATACGTGCGGGCTGAAAATGAGTAGGATCATCAGGATAAGCAGGGTATTCAATAACATCTAAACCCCTAAAACTTGCCTGCCCTTCAACACCATAGGTTTTGGCTGAATAGGCGTTCACCACGGTGTAGTCAGCGGTGAGTATTTCGCTGTAAGGCTTATTATTTCGCACTACATAATCAATAAGCTCAAGAACCTCTCTACCAACCGCGTCGTTGGTATATTTCCGCAATTTATAATAAAGGGTGTTGTCGTAATTTGGCCCTGTATCATCAAGCAAACCTAGGTCGCGATACCAACGGCGACCTTGATATTCCTCATCACGCAGCAAACCCAAGGCATTTTCACTACCCAGGTATTTATCCTGTAGAAGGATATCGTTGTATATTTCTTTTAAGCGATCAAAAAAAGCTTCTTCATTCATCACTGTATCAAGGACACTGTCTAATGCAGCTCCCCCCCCTGCACTCACCGCATTCACTTCGGAATTATTCGGGAGACGACCAGCAAGGTTAAGAGTTGCCTTTCTGAGCGTTTGGGTGGGGCTTAACACATCAACCCCCGTCAGCGCCTGATCAGAGGTCAGCAACATAATGCCGTTAAACACATTCATTATGTATTCAGAGGTATTAAATGCGCATTCTCCTGCGCAATCTGCTGGGTTATCTGTCGGCATAGTTTGAGCAATTTTTAATTCAAGGCCACTCTGCGTAATACAACTAGGGCAAGCAATCAAACTCGGGCCTGAAGGTGTCCCCTCACCGGCACTACCATGGCACCCTGCGCAATCAGCCTGGTATTTTGCTCGGCCCTCTTCGTTTACATATAAGAAGTCACCTCGCGCCCCTTCAAAGTTAGAAGCATCCATCTGGCCGTAGCCATCGTATTCGCCACCACAGGCCGATAACATTGCCAATAAGAGCAGCATCGAAATGCGCAGAACAAGTGCAGAACGAAAGATAGGATTTAGACAGCGATAGAACATAAATTGCCTCTCTTTTTGAAAACACGTCAAGTCAAAAGGAGTAATGAGTGCGAACCGTGCAAAGCATCACTACAAGTAATTTAAGGCTCATTATATGGAAGCGCCTTTCAAAGAGGTAAATCTAAAAGTCTTTTTGGGGAGTGCCTCACTAAAACGCAGGCAGTACTTTATGAATCCGTGAACCAGTTCCATTACCTGATGAAACATATTTTATATGGCGTCCTCAAAAAGGCCCAAATCAGCGATCCCTCACCAAACCTGCTAGACTTTTTTTGTTGCCATTAAAATGTGGTTAATCACATATTTCACCCTTTAAATCATAAACAGGTTTCTTATGAAACAACTATTATGTATAGCGTTATTTTATGTTTCAATTGTTTTCAGCCCACTTTGTAACGCCCTTAGCCTGGGGGATATAAAAGTAGAATCCTCTTTAAATCAGGCTTTAAAGGCAACAATACAAATCAGGAAAGCGGGAGACTACGATGACAAAGAAGTTATCGTTCGCATTGCTGAAAAAAAACAATTTGATAAAACGGGTATCGAATACCGTCATTTCTATAGCCAGTTAAAATTCACTGTAAGAAAAACAAACGAAGATACAGCAGTGATACATATCCAGTCACACGATGCAGTCGTTGAGCCATCCCTCAACTTTATTATCGAAGTACAAACGCCACAAGGGCGATCTTTCAAACAATATACGGTATTCATTGAGCCGGGGAAGCACTAGTTAGTGACGAAAAACAGGAATGCGCATAAGAAATAAGGATGTGGATATTCCTGCCGATCCAAAAATCATACACATCACCATGATTTGATAACGCGCTGCAATATGAGGCTCAATCCCAGAAAGAATTTGTCCTGTCATCATTCCCGGTAACGAAACCAAACCAACAGCCAATAATGCATTCACTACTGGAATCATACCTGCTTTAAAGGCAATGACTCTGGCCTCGTCTTCTTCAACATCACGCGCTATTTCTGCCTCGTAGCGCTCAAGCACCAAGCTAATTGCAGTCATAGAGTTCGCGAATATCATGCCCGCCAAAGGGATAATATAATTGGGCGCATACCAAGGGTTTAGATCCAAAACCCCTTGCGTCACCAACACCAAGACAGAACCACCCCCTATAAAAATGGAAAACAATGCCTTAAAAAACAACATTCGCGATGATGCGCGAGCAGTACGCAAAGATATCCATGCAGCCATCATCAGCATAAGCGTCAATACACCTGCGACAACTAGCAAACTATTGGATTGAAAGATAAAGCCAAGAAAGTAACCTACCAACAACAGCTGGAGAAGCATTCTCGACACCGCATAGAAAGCACCACGCGCATCGGCCTCCCAGCGAAACAAAATATACAGAACCACCAGAACTGGCAAGAAAGACAAAGACAATGATAACAACGAAATTTCAGCAACACCTCCAGACATGATGTCTACTCCTTAGGTAGTAAAGGTGGCATTCTATACCCATCGCGTCACAGATAGTGGTGATGCGGGCCTGTTTTTTACACCGTCTCGGTACATTAAGCCCACTTCATGACTTTCATCCATCATGGCTCAACAATCCCCGCACTGCTAATAACAGCACAAAAGGTGATAAATAGCATATTCGGTAGCGAGCGTTTCCCTTGTCTATTTATTCTTAGGATACAATGCTTGACATGTGCAGGGGAATCGAAGATGTTGGTTTGCTCATTACTTGAAAGCACCCTACCTTATATGACAATCAATATAATAAGCCTACCACCTTAGTTATATTTTAATTTCAAGTATTTTTAAGCCCAACCGCCCTGGGCCTATCGAAAAAAACATCGCGAAACGCAGCCACTCAAAGAGAAAACTGCTGCTACGATTAAATACAGGTTAAAAAATATCGCAACTACTCAGCTCGCGTTAAAATTCGTGCATAACAGCGTTCGCTGAGATATTACAAAATTTCAAACCATAAACTAGGAGAAAAATATGTCTTTATATCCTACATTCGGAGGGGGTGTACAGGTTTCAAATCATTT
>JAESUE010000232.1 GCA_016763235.1 Pseudomonadales bacterium | reverse complement strand
CGAGGTGCTCGTAGAGATAGCGGGAAATTAATTGGCTTTTTTTATCTGGCTGGTTCAGAAAGGTTTCCCACTGATTTATCAAGCCGACGGTGTTTTTAGAAAGAGCCTTGCGCGGAGGAAATACAGCGCCTTGTTTTAGCCACGTTGTCAGTGTTTCATGTTCTTTTTGGCTGAGCTTGGGTAATCCGTATGGCATGCCATACTGGGGGTGCTCTTCTTTAAATGCGGGAAAATCATCGGGAGCCGGGCAGGATAAGTCGCGATAATTGTCCAGCTTGAAACTTTTTGGTAGCAAGCCTTGTTCGGGTAATGGTTGTTCTTTTTTGAGCTTAATCATTTGGTACAACAAGGAGTTGTTGAGGGTGGCCTCACCTTCGTTTTCTTGCTCGTCGAGCACAGGGAAGAACTCTTTCTCGCGCCACTGCTCTACTGAAAGCGCATCGGTGAAGAGGCGTGTCGGTTCTGCGGGAAAGAGACGCTTCCCATCGTACACTTTGACTTTGGTGGCACCGCGCTCAATGCCTTCCATTGCGCCGAGCTTTAATTGGCACGGTGCATCGTAGCACGCGTGGCAGACAACGCAGCGCGAGTCGAGGATCGGTTTTACCTCAGAGTCGAAGTGGATTAATTCGGGCGAAAGGTTCTCAGGATGACGCTGCTCAAGAACACTCTTAGAGGGGGCGGGGGCTTTATAGGGGCTTGCGAGAAGGGGCAGGCTGTCAATATCAGGAAAGCCGGGTAAGTGCGGGCTCGGAGAGCAGCTTAATAGGATTGCGCCGCTAATAAGAAAAAGGACAGTTATAATTGTACGTTTCATGGATTTGGGTATTAAATTCGTGGAAACAGGACGTGGATGATAGCGGTTTCTTCGACTAAAAAAAGCAGGTAAGTATTCAGCTTAGGCGCAAATTTGTGCATAACAGCGTTAAAGAATGATCCTTGCTCCGTATGGGCGCGCATCTTTCGCTTTATTTTGCTCAAATTTGAACAGCTACAAAAGCAGACGGTGTTTATTTATTGAAGATGCATTGCTTGAGTTAATGGTGGAAAAAGGTTTTTGATGAGTCGTTTACAGAGTTACCTTGAAGAATTTGTTACAAAAATCGTGCAAGAGGGCCTAGCGTGTCATGACCGCCGTATTATTGTGGGGTTTAGTGGTGGCCTAGATTCAATGGTATTGCTCCATCTGCTGAGTCAATGCCTGCAAAACCATTCAACATTGCCATTAATGGCCGTACACGTTAATCATGGTTTGCAAAGCCAGGCCGATGAATGGGAGCAGTTTTGCTTGCGCCAAGGTGAACTTTACGGCGTGAAAACAGTGGTTATGCGTGCAAGCGTTGATTTGGATGCCGGCGAAGGGCTTGAGCAAGCAGCGCGTCAAGCGCGTTATCAGGCCTTTGCTGAAATTCTGCAGAAAGGTGATCTGCTTTGTCTGGCCCATCATCAGGATGACCAAGCTGAAACCGTATTGTATCGGCTGCTAAGGGGCAGCGGGCCTTTGGGCTTGTCGGCCATGGCGAGTAGAAAACCTTTCTCCGGCGCTGAAATTGTCCGGCCTTTGCTGTCTTGTTCTAAGGATGAACTTGAGGAATATGCCCATTTGCACCAGCTTTCATGGGTGGATGATCCCTCTAACACTGATATCCAATTTGATCGAAACTATTTACGCAGCGAAATAATGCCGCGTTTAAAGCAGCGTTGGCCAGCGGTGAATAAAACCTTTTCAAGGGCTGCCGAGCTGAATCAGGAAACGGTACTGTTGCTGGACGATGTGGCAAAGTCAGATTTAGCCTCAGTGGCTTGCGAGAACGGGCAGGGCTTAAATCGACAGCAACTGATGACAATGTCTCCCCTGCGGATCAATAACTTGCTTCGATATTGGTTGCGTCAATGCGAACACCTTTTGCCTAGCCGAGCGGTTTTGTTGCGTATTCGCCATGAGTTGCTTGCGTCTCAGGCTTCTGGGATGGCAGTGGTGGAATGGACGGGTGCAGAGGTGCGCGTATTTGAAGATCGGCTTTATTGTATGCCAAACCTTGCCTCTGTTCCTGCAGCGGGAAGAACAGAGGTTTGGAGCAGCCTCTCTCCGTACAAAATTGATCTGGGGGCGGAGGCCGGCGTTTTACAGGTGAGCACCACGCAAGGAGAAGGAATAAAGGCCCACTTGTTTGAACAGGCGCTGGAGCAAGGCAGCCTAATGATCAAGTGGCGAGAGGGTGGGGAGCGTTGTCAGCCTGAAGGCCGCGACCATAGCCAGAAACTAAAAAAATTACTCCAAGAATACCATGTACCACCTTGGCAGCGGGATCGTTTGCCCTTGGTGTATATCGGTGACGAACTTGCCGCAGTGCCCGGGTTTTGGGTGTGCAAAGGTTTTGCTGCAAGCGCCATGGAAAAGGCTTGCCTGGTAAAATGGCATCGCCCTTGAAGGGGTGGTTTTATTGTGTAAAAGGGGGCTTTCTGCTACCCTTTGACGCTATCGATCTGGCCTGTTTGCCATAGATATTTATTCATGTGGTATACAGTGAATGATCGCTATTTGCTTCCTTCAAGTTCTTGAATCCTTCAATCAAACACGGTAATTAAATGACCCGATATATATTTGTCACCGGCGGTGTTGTTTCTTCCTTAGGAAAAGGCATTACAGCAGCCTCTCTTGCAACGCTTCTTGAGTCTCGGGGCTTAAATGTCACCATGCAAAAGCTTGATCCCTATATTAATGTGGATCCTGGCACCATGAGCCCTTATCAGCATGGTGAAGTGTTTGTGACCGATGACGGCGCAGAAACTGATTTGGATCTTGGCCATTACGAACGTTTTTTGCGCACCAAGCTCAACAAGTCTAATAGCTGCACCAGTGGGCGCATCTACTCTGAAGTCATACGCAAAGAACGCAGGGGTGAATATAAAGGCGCCACCGTTCAAGTAATCCCTCATATTACCGATCAAATTAAACATTGGATTTTAGAAGTTGGCAAAGGTGTTGATGTTGCCATTGTGGAAATCGGCGGCACCGTGGGCGATATTGAAAGCCTGCCCTTTATGGAAGCAGTACGACAGCTTCGGGTAGAACTGGGCCCTGGCCGCTCCCTGCTGATGCACCTTACCCTGGTTCCTTACATTGCTACTGCGGGTGAAAGCAAAACAAAACCCACCCAGCACTCCGTAAAAGAATTGCGCTCCATAGGCTTGCAGCCTGATGTTCTCATCTGCCGCTCTGATCATGAAGTTCCCTTAGGCGCGCGACAAAAAATAGCTCTCTTTACCAATGTGGAACAGCGGGCAGTTATTCAAGCGCTCGATTGTAAAACCATTTATTCCGTGCCAGCAATGCTGACTGATCAAGGGCTGGATGATTTAGTGGTTGAAAAGCTTGGTTTGGCGTGTGATCCGCTCGATATTAGCGAATGGGACAGAGTCGTCGATGCTAAATTGAACCCTGATGGGCAAGTCAGTGTTGCCATGGTGGGTAAGTACATAGACCTCGTTGATGCTTATAAGTCCTTAAATGAGGCTTTAGATCATGCGGGCATCGCTACACGCACCCAAGTGAATATTTCTTATATTGATTCCGAAGAAATAGAAGAAAAGGGCATCGAAATGTTGAAGCCCTTTGACGCAATTCTAGTGCCCGGTGGCTTTGGAACCCGTGGCACTGATGGTAAAATCAAAGCCATACAGTTTGCCCGTGAAAATAATATTCCTTATCTTGGTATCTGCCTCGGGATGCAGCTGGCTGTTGTTGAGTACGCGCGTAATGTTGCCGGCCTAGTGAAGGCGCACAGTACCGAATTTGATCCTGGCACTTCTGAGCCAGTGGTGGGTTTGATTACGGAATGGGTAGACGAAAACGGCAAAACGGAAGTGCGGGATGAAAACACCGATCGTGGTGGCAGCATGCGCTTGGGTGCACAGGTTTGTAAACTTGTAGAAGGCTCGAAAACTCGGGAGCTTTATGGAAGAGAGCAAATCAGTGAGCGTCATCGCCATCGATACGAAATAAACAACCTATTTGTTCCAGCAATGGAAGAGGCAGGGCTTCTGGTCGCAGGGCGGTCTCAGGATGGCAGCCTCGTTGAAGTGATCGAGGTGCCGAATCACCCTTGGTTTGTAGCTTGCCAGTTTCACCCTGAGTTCACCTCATCTCCCCGAGATGGTCACCCTCTTTTTACCGGTTATATTAAGGCCGCCATTGCCCATGCAAAGCAGTCCTAACATTAACTGTTCTATTCAATCGACGTCAGGCAATACACACTAAATGGAACAAAAAACCATAACAGTTGGCCGCAATGCCATCGCCAATGATAAGCCGTTTACTCTTTTGGGCGGCATGAACGTGCTGGAGTCACGAGACTTAGCCATGCAAGTGGCTGAAGCCTACGTTACCGTGACAGAAAAACTCGGCATCCCTTACGTTTTCAAAGCCTCTTTCGATAAAGCGAATCGCTCCTCGATTCACTCTTTTCGTGGCCCTGGTCTAGACGAAGGTTTGAAAATTCTGGAAGAAGTGAAAACCACGTTTAACGTTCCGATTATTACCGATGTGCATGAGCCTCACCAATGTGTGCCAGTTGCAGAAGTGGCAGATATTATTCAGCTTCCCGCTTTTTTATCGCGGCAAACCGACCTTGTGCAAGCCATGGCCTCAACCCAGGCAATAATCAATATTAAAAAAGCACAGTTTCTGTCACCACAGGAAATGGGGCACATCCTGAAGAAATTCCAAGAAGCAGGCAATGATAAACTTATGCTGTGCGAACGGGGTTCCAGCTTCGGTTATAACAACCTCGTGGTAGATATGCTGGGCTTTCGTGTAATGAAAGACTTCGGTTACCCTCTCGTATTTGATGTTACCCATGCTCTTCAGCAGCCGGGTGGTTTGCCTACCTCTGCCGGCGGGCGTCGAGAAGCGGTAACAGAACTAGCCCGAGCAGGTTTATCGCAAGCCATTGCCGGCCTCTTCCTTGAGGCGCACCCAGACCCCAGCAAAGCAAAGTGTGATGGCCCTTGTGCGCTGCCCCTCGAAATGCTCGAGCCTTTTTTATCTCAAATGAAAGCGGTAGACGATCTCATAAAGAGTCTGCCTGAACTAGAAACTCGTTAGACAATGCGCGCTGTTTCTCAGCGCGTTATAGATTGCAGCATGACGCGCCCACATTTATGGGCGTTCCCCCCCCCTTATACCAAGTTAACTGGAGCATGATTCATGACAAAAATTGCGAATATTTATGCGCGTGAAATTTTGGACTCACGGGGAAACCCCACCGTTGAGGCCGAAGTGACCCTTGAAAGCGGCGTTATGGGTACTGCCTGCGCCCCCTCTGGCGCATCCACCGGCTCAAGAGAAGCCTTGGAAATGCGCGATGGTGATAAAGGACGCTATCTGGGTAAAGGCGTGTTGAATGCCGTGGCTGCAATAAATGAAGAAATTCGCCCTGCCTTAGTGGGCATGGACTGCTTAGGCCAGCGCGCACTTGACGACAAAATGATTGCACTGGATGGAACCGAAAACAAAGCCAAGCTGGGAGCCAATGCGATTCTTGCCGTTTCCCT
>JAESUE010000231.1 GCA_016763235.1 Pseudomonadales bacterium | reverse complement strand
TGCCTTCCTTGAGCTGGGTATTGATGACGGTATTATCGTTGCGCGTACTGACTCGTTGGGCGCAGGCCTTACCAAGCAAATCGCTGTAACCAATGAGCCAGGCGACTTGGGCGACCAGTACAACTCTTTCCTTGATGGCGACGTCGTTGAAGGTGTTAATGATCTGCAAAGTGGCGACCTTGTTATTAAATCAAACGGCAAGTTGTTTAAGCCTAAGCGTCTGCCTAGCAACCTGTTCCAATTCCGTAAAGATACCGGTATAGACCGCGTTATTCTTGATTGCATCACTTCACTGCAAAACGGTGCTGACCTTCTTTGGATTGAGACTGAAAAGCCACACGTTGGCCAGATCGGCGCAATGGTTAACCGTATTCGTGAAGCCGTTCCTAATGCGAAACTGGTTTATAACAACAGCCCTTCTTTCAACTGGACTTTAAACTTCCGCCAGCAGGTGTTCGATGCATGGTCTGAAGAAGGTAAAGACGTTTCTGCATTCGTTCGCGCTAACCTAATGAGCGAAGAGTATGACGCCACTGAGCTGTCTATTACTGCTGATGAAAAAATCCGCACTTTCCAGGCTGATGCAGCCCGTGAAGCCGGTATTTTCCATCACTTGATCACGCTACCTACTTACCACACTGCCGCACTGTCTACTGACAACCTTGCGAAAGATTACTTCGGTGAGCAAGGAATGCTGGGTTATGTTGCTGGCGATCAGCGTAAAGAAATTCGCCAAGGTATTGCGTGTGTTAAGCACCAAAACATGGCTGGTTCTGATATGGGCGACGATCACAAAGAGTATTTCTCTGGTGACGCAGCACTGAAAGCATCCGGTGAAGACAATACGATGAACCAGTTCTAATTATTGGTTTTAGTACGAAACAAACTGGCAAGCCTCGGTTTAGATGATGGGGTTTGTTAGAAATAAAAACGGCCGCTAATGCGGCCGTTTTTTATAGTCAAGATGCTCAATAGGATGAGCGACCTGTATTTAGCTTATTGTATTATCAATAATTGATCCCGGTACATAGACCCTAAGCCAGTGGTGGAGTCCAGCAGCCACCAACCCGTGAAGGTATAGACATTTTCAGTGGTATCACTATCACCATCAATATCTCCAGTATCAGCCGCAATACTTTCTAAGGCAACAAGGTCTTCATCACCACAACCGCTACACCAGTCAAGCGTGAAGAAATCATTAGTAGCATCCACTGTCCAAGTTCCGGAACTTTCCAACGCAGGGGTTCCCGCATTATCAAAATACTCATCAAATGTACCATCGTTAATGAGATGGAGTTGTTGATTTACATTCCATGAATAATGATAGTTACCCGCAATGGTATTAAGATCAACCAAGTCGACCTTTGCAGACAGATCAGCTTTATACTGAACCTGTGTCACTAACCTTTCTGGATTTGCTGGGGACT
Source organism: Pseudomonadales bacterium (assembly GCA_016763235.1). GTDB lineage: Bacteria > Pseudomonadota > Gammaproteobacteria > Pseudomonadales > UBA3067 > UBA3067. The sequence goes on along the minus strand of JAESUE010000231.1, from coordinate 3,303 downwards.
GAGCACTGCCATCTAAAGCACCGTCATAAACATTATCAACCAGCACAAGTAAGTCAGGCCGTAAACTGTCATTAAAACTGTTTAATGCCACCTGATGCACACTACCAGAACTAGTCACCGTCACTTCTAAATTACCATCAAGGTCAACCAGCCAGGTCATGGCTTCGTCGATATTGGTTGTTTGAATATCGGACAAATCCCACTCTTGACGAACCCAGCGCCCTCCGTTACCGCTCGCATCAAATGCGTAGTAATCGGTGACTGCATGGGTACTTGTGCCCCATTCTCGCATGATTCCAGAACTGGCTACACCAAAGTTACTAGTGAGGGTAATAGTGGCATCCGCTGAGAAATTCACACCATTACCACTGGCAGAAACAAACTCCGCCGGTAGTGCTGCTTGAGGAGCGAATGCGGCTAGAATCTGATCTTTCGCAACCGCATTAAACAACAGCTCTGTTTCCTGCTGATTCACCATAGACTTATCACCTCGGCGCACAACAGTTTGCGCTAAACCCGTATCCGTTTCGGCAAAGAGAAACACGTTTCGAGAGTCTTCATCGGTATACATGGCAAGCGACTCAGGTAAGGTATATTCCAATACCGCAACACTGCCTACTGTTGTCATGGTAAAACTACCTTGGCCCATGGAATACATCAGCGAACCCGTTGAAGTCCAATACTGTTTAACATAACGCACGGTCAAACCGCTGCCATCGGTTTGCGCATTGGAACTCTCTAGGTAAGCACGAATCTGAAATTGCTGACCACCTTCTTGACCTTCGCCTACCCACAAGCCCATCTGCTCAACCGCTGGCGTATTTGGCACACCATTGGTAAATGCGGAAGGCAGTGAAATCAACTCATTCAAACTGCTGGCAGGCACTGGATCCCAATCACCCGTTGTTTGCTCTACCTGTCCAACTTGGACAATGTTAGCGCAGGTGATGCCACTTTCTGCGAACCATTCATCCCAGTCCTCGTCACACCAATAATGATGGGTTTCAACGGTGTCCGTAATACGGGTGGCGTAGGCTCTAGCACCGGTAGCGAACAGAGCAGTTTGATCAATCGCCATACCAAAATCACCGCCCAAGATTGCCATCATAGGCAGCGTTTCAATATTAAACTCTTGCAATTCAATATGCTCCACTTCAACTGCAAGGGCATTATTTGCGCCGTCAGTCGGTTGAATGATGGCCGTATCGCCAGCGCTTGGCGAGTCGGTATAACCCGTTACCTTAAATAAGTCTTGTGATACAACTACGCCCGCTGCAGCGAGGTAATTGTCTGTTCCGCCTGTATTTCTCACCCAGCCGCCTGCAGTTTGGTCATATACAAACAGTTGTTCTACCAGCGTATGGGCAGTATCGTCCGGCACAAGGCCATACATAAATTCCATTTTCTGGACACCAGAACTGTCCATCCAGGAATCCGCTTCAAACCAGGCAATACCACCACCTTGTAAAACGGTTTTCTCCACCACGTCAGCGGGGGCAGTCATCGTAATTACTCCTATTTCAGTACAGCTCACACTATTATCGGCATTACGATCAATGCTGGTATAAGTGATTGCGCTAAGAACACCGATGCTGCTGATGCTACCTGAGATAAGAAAATCATCATTACCCAGCTGTTCGCGTAATTCAAAACCTCCAACGCCATCCACCAGGCCAACATACATAAAGGGTTGACCTCCCATATCACCGCGGAAGAATATCTGGTTACCGATTTGCTCAATTTCAGCCATAAACATAAATTGGGCTACTTTCTCGGCAGGCATGACTTCACAGGCACCCCCTGCGGCGTTAACTTGTTCACTGTTATCGGCAGGGTCAACAGAGGCCATCCAGATACCCGCTGCATTTTCAACGGTTACATCACATTCATCACCAATTCCATCATTATCACCGTCAGTATGATTCACGCCGACGGTAATAGAAGGAATTAACGGACAGAGATCCGTATTGTCACCTATTTGGTCACCGTCTGAATCACGCTGCTCCGTTGGGTCTGCGTCATCGACATCCTTATTGGCACCGACTCCATCAAAATCTGCATCAGTGGTTTCGCTAGCGTCATAAGGGAAGGCATCCAAGGCATCATCAACACCATCGTTATCTGAGTCAGCTGATTCGCAGGCATCACCAGTACCATTAGCATCGGCATCCGCTTGATCGGGGTTAGGTACTGCGGGACAATTGTCCGCACTATCCTTTCTGAAGCATCTGTTGGTGCAAAGTCATCAACATCTAATACGCCATCATTGTCGTCATCTGGGTCATCGTCATTTCCGCCACTATTCGCGAACCCATCATTATCGGTATCAACAAAAATGGTGCCAAGTACGCTTGCATTGTTATCATCCGCATCCTGACCACTTGGCCATCCGTCATTGTCCTGATCAGTTTTGTTAGAACGTGTTGCGTCTAATGGAAAATCATCTTGTGAGTCAGCTACGCCATCATTATCATCATCGGTATCGGCGTTGTTATCTATATAATCTTTGTCTGTATCGGTGGTTTCATTTGCATCTAATGGAAAGTCATCATCGTCATCAATAACACCGTCATTATCGTCATCAATATCAGCTTCATCACCCCAACCATGCTGATCACTGTCTTTCGATTCTGTTGGGTCATTAGGAAAGAAATGCTGGTCATTGGATACACCATCGTTATCCAAATCCGGGTTTGTCTCGGCAGGCTATGTTTCTGGTTCAGTCGTTGTGCCGGTATCGCTATTGCCGGTGGCAACTTTTTCTGCATCAAGAATGGTTTTAATATCACCGACCGTTCCCACGCCATTTATAATCGGCAGGGTATTAGGGTCTTGTTCAAACAGCTCCATCGCTGCATCAGCTGTACCCGCGTCATTATCGAAAATAATACTTATTGTTCCATCTACTTCACCATCAATTTCACCATCCGCTAAACCTTCTGTAATAAGCCTTAATACTAAATTTGGGTCATTGGTATCGGTCGCTTCATTAATTTGTGCAACAACTGCTGTCACCGCTTCTACGGCTGCATGATAAAGAGCGGCGTTTTCTTGCTCTTCTGCCGTGTTTGTTGTGTTATCAATTAAAGGCGGGGTATCAAAAATATCTATCTCTTCGGGCGTACCAAAACCCACGGTTGATTTAACTTGGGCCGCGGCAACGGGCAAGGCAGAAAGTAACTCTGCTACGGTAACGGTCGCATCGCCCAACCCAGCATCAAGAACACTATCTCCATCTCGGTCACCCCAGATTACCTGATCATTCGTTGCATCCCCATCGTTCAAGTTGCCATCAAAATCGGC
>JAESUE010000230.1 GCA_016763235.1 Pseudomonadales bacterium | reverse complement strand
TGTAACTGTTCAGGTTGCGGTCAAATTTGAGCAGAACAAGGCGAAAAATGTGAGTTTATATGGTTAAATGATCATTTTTTTAACCCCGTGATGCACTGGTTTGAGCGTGCGCTGAATCCTCACAACAAAACGTAACTTAAAGGAAAATACTATGAACGAAGCAGGACTCTATCTATCCCTTGGGCTTCTAGCCTTTATTATCATCACCGCCGCTAAAGGCGTTCGGCAGGTTCCCCAAGGCAACAAGTGGGTCATTGAACGACTAGGAAAATATAATAGCTCCCTGCAACCAGGTTTGAATTTTATTATTCCCTACGTTGATAAGGTCGCCTACAAAGTTACCACCAAAGACATTGTGTTAGATATTCCTTCTCAAGAAGTCATTACGAAAGATAACGCCGTGATGGTAACTAACGCCGTGGCTTACATCAATATTCTATCACCAGAAAAAGCCGTGTACGGTGTCGAAGATTATCAGCTCGCTATTCGAACATTAGTGCAAACCTCTCTGCGCTCTATTTTGGGTGAAATGAGTTTAGATGATGCTCTTTCCTCCCGCGACCATATCAAATCAAAACTAAAAGCAGCTATTTCCGATGACATTTCCGACTGGGGCATCACATTAAAAACCGTCGAGATTCAAGACATCAACCCTTCTGACACCATGCAGCAAGCGATGGAAGAACAAGCATCGGCCGAGCGCCAACGTCGCGCCACTGTCACCCGAGCAGACGGTGATAAGCAGGCAACCATCCTTCATGCCGAAGGCAAGCTGGAAGCTTCCAAGCGAGAAGCCGAGGCGCAAATTGTATTGGCGAAATCGAGCCAACAAGCCATCCAGTTTGTGTCCGAAGCCATTGGTGATAGAGAGCTGCCTGTAGCGTACCTGCTTGGAGAAAAGTACATTCAGTCACTTGAAAAACTTTCAATGTCTGATAACGCCAAGTCAGTGGTATTTCCGGCGGATGTGCCCGCTGCTATTCAAGGGCTTATGGGCAAAAAATAAAGCGCCTTTGAAGAAGGCTATTCAGCGCAAGTTCGAATCACTATAGGGCTCGCTGAGTAGCTCCCCCCTGAATAACTACAAACCAGACACCCTCGCCCCGCAAAGTAAAAAGGGGCCATAAGATGGCCCCTTTTTATACTTATTTAAACGTAAGCAAAGCAGCTATGCAGTAGCCTCATCTGTTTTCACTACCTTGGTTAATATCAATATGCGGTTAATGCACTCGAGGAGAAACCCGCTTATAGCAAAAAACCCCCAGCCAAGCATTACAAAACCCCAGTGAACCGGCGCAGCAAATAGCTCTTCTGCATAAAAGAACGTATGCCCCCATTCGTTATAACCTAAGTTAGGCATAATCATAAGTGGTGCTGCAGCGATCATCACGAGAGGAATTGATACTCTACCGACATAGTTTGGCATACGTGTATGCATCCAAAGTAAACCGATAACAATACCGAGAGCACCCGCAGGAATTAAACCATAGAAAAGTTGGATATGGGTAGGCGTAAAGTCAGTGTCACGAATAGTCACCTGATGCCATGCCGCATCCGCTTCAACCCACAGCCCCAAAACACAGGGAACCAAAATGCTCAACATTCCCAATGCACTAAAGATAAGAACATAAACACCTAGCTCATCTCTCGCCGGCATGGCCAATACGTCTTCTCTTGTTGGGCGGGTAAACCAAACGTAAGGGATTCCAACAGCACCAGCAATAGCAAAAAAAGCAAGCTGACCATAAAACCAGCTCATCCAGTAAATTTGAAATTCTGGTTCAAAATAATCCAAACCCACCGTAAACGCCGTTGACTCCATGTACCATCTATAAAGGCCCAGAGCTACCGAAGCAACGACCATGATACCCAAAAGAAATGCAATCGGTGCTCTTGGTGTACCATCAGCATGATAGGGAAATACCAAACGTTGCATTAGGCTGCGATTTGATCCATCAATTATGCCCGTAGGCTTATCAGCAATAACTGCCATATGTCTTCTCCTTATTTCGAATTATTATTTAAAAATGGCATTCTAGTTACTTCTAAAAATAAGCGGGAACAATCATTCCAGCACTTAACTTATTTAGTTTTGCACCAAACTTAAAATAAATAAAGAAAAAAGCCCTTTTAATAAAAAGGGTTGCTGAAACATGATTAAAATCCGACCGCCAAAAAAGAAAAAAGCGCTTTTAAATATTAAAAAACAAGCTCTCCAGAACAAATAATTCACGTCTAAGCAAGCACTTTTTCGCACCAATGATTTCCAATATAAACGCCTACTATCATTGATCTACAGAGAGTAAAAGACAAAAATAATCACTTAATACCGAGCCTTTAGACAAGAACAATAACTGCCTTCCATTTATAAACAACTGCAGTTTTTCGTTTCTATAGACCGCTTCCATCATTGAGCAAGTACCGTAAAAAAGCTTGCGCCCATCGTCGCCTACAGACTAATTATGGCTTTATAAAACATGCCTCGAAAGAGAATAACTTCCTGTAACACATTTATTACCACCCTCTTCACCTATTAATACCGTTTCTATATAAGACGTTCAAACAAGCTTTTTTTCATATAGGCCAAGCAGAAAAACAATTCATCCAAGAATAAAAAGGAACACCCGTTTTTGTTTTAAGACCACCTTGAGTTGCCTTATTGCATCACAAAATATATGGACTAGACTTATATATAAGGTGCAACTTAATATACAGGAGTAAAGGTGCGTAGCTTAATTATCAATCTGAACTTAAAAACAAAATTCTTATTACTTGCAGGAATAACCGCAATTCCTCTCATTTTTCTCACTAATTTTTTCCTTGTTGAAAAAAATGATCAATTAGGTTTCTCAGCGCTTGAAATCGATGGAATGACATATATTAACTATGTTTTCCCTCTTCAGAAAAACTTCGCAAAACATCGAGGAATGAGTGCTGCGTATTTAAATGGGGATACAAGCTTCAAAACAAAACTGACGTCTATTGAAGTTGAAATCGAAAAAAATATTCAAAGCTGGATAGAAAAAGACCGCACGTATGCCCATAAATTTTCAACTGAAACCCTTGCCGCAGGCATAAAGAATAAATGGAACAAACTACAGAGGAATACCTCTCTGTCACCCCAGGAGTCTTTTTCTGAACATACTGATCTGATCAATGACGTAATGTCGCTTATTACCCATGTGGGAAATACCTCAAACCTTAGCCTGGATTCAAAGCTGGACACCCATTCCTTAGTCGACGTGTCAATTATCACCATTCCTCAGCTCATTGAAAGCCTGGGTAAAGCGCGCGGAATTTCTGCGGGCATCGCTGCCAGGTCTGAAATCACCAAGGCTGAAATGCTGCGTCTAAACAACTTAACTGGTGATATCAGTCGATTGCTAGGCAACCTGCACGCCGGTTTAAATACGGCTTATGCGGAGACAAAAAACCTGCAATTAAAACAGACACTTTCTGCCATTGAAAAAAATATTGATAGCTCCGTTTCTAAATTCACCAATGTAATCAGCAATAATTTGCTCTTGCCCAACTCCATTGATACCAACGCGACTAAACTTTTTAATTTGGGAACGAAGTCGATATCTGATGCCTCAGTCGTTTTCGATAAAACAGCCCCCTTGCTAACAGAACTACTAGTAGCCCACGTTAAAAACATAGAACAAACACGTAACGCCCAACTGGGTATCGCTCTTATTTGCCTGCTTTCTGCCGCCTACATAGGCTGGGTAGTATTGACGGGGATCGCAAAACAAACAAACAGCCTCGTTCGCTTTATTGAAAATGCACAAAAAAATAAGGACCTTTCTCTCGATACCGAGGTTTATTGTGATGATGAAATTGGCCGCGTAGCGGTAAGCATCAATGCGATGTTCGGTGAGTTTCGTTCACTCATCGGTAACATCGTATCAACATCTTCCGCATTGCGCTCGCTTAACGAAGTGTCGAATGAATCATGTCGAGAAAACACATCCACCCTGGAGAGCCAACGAGATGAAGCCTCATCACTGGCAACGGCAATAGAGGAAATGACCGACGCTGCCCATGAGATTGCCAGTAGCACATCAAAAGCTGCCGAAGCTGCCGAAGCTGCCGATGGAGAAGCAATAAACGGAGAGGGGCAAGTTGGTGAGGCCGTAAAGTCGGTTGATTTACTAAACGACGAAATACGCGGCGTTGGCGAGGTACTGGAAAAACTCAACGCGAGCAGCGACACTATTTCGAGCGTTTTGGATGTTATTAAAGGGATTGCCGATCAAACAAACCTGCTTGCACTGAATGCTGCAATAGAGGCAGCAAGAGCAGGAGAACATGGCCGAGGTTTCGCGGTAGTCGCCGATGAAGTAAGAACGTTAGCGAAAAGAACGCAAGACTCAACCGGCGAAATAGAACAAATCATTTCCACCTTCCAGAGTGATGCTGGGTCTGCTTATAAAGCAATTGAAAACTCCCAAGACCAAGTCGCCATAGCGCTACAGAAAACCCGTAGCACTCAGCAGATGCTATTAACAATCCGTAGTCTAATAGAAACCGTTAAAGATATGGGCCATCAAATAGCCTGTGCAACGGAAGAAAGCGCACAAGTCAGTAACGAACTGAGTTCAAATACCGCAAAAATTGATGAACTTGCGATGTTAGCATTTAATGGCTCGGCACAAATTTTAGAGGCGAGCAAAGATCAAATGTCGGCGATTGAAGAATTAAACCAGCAGGCGTCCATTTTTAAAGTATAAAAGCGCATCGGCGAGCTGATAGCGACTCATATTGAAAGAGTGCAAGCTCGCAACTGAGGGTATAAAGCCAGCGTTATAACCTTTCATCTGTAAGCCCAGCGAGTCGCGTTGCAGCCCAAGTGCTTTGGCGTTTTACGCTATAGACAACTCAATCACGCCGCTCATACATCATATCCCACACGCCATGACCAAGGCGATGACCACGTTGTTCAAATTTAGTCAGCGGTCGACAAGAAGGCCGAGGAATATAACCTTCAGCACCCGCGAGATTGACGTAACCAGGTGCTACATCCATCACTTCACGCATATGCTCGGCGTAGTTTTGCCAATCGGTAGCCATATGAAAAATACCGCCGGGCTTAAGCTTTTGCCGTAACAGCGCAGCAAATGATGGCTGAACAATCCGCCTCTTATGGTGTTTCTTTTTATGCCACGGGTCAGGAAAGAAAAGCTGTACGCGACTGAGGCTTTCATCAGGGATAACTTGTTTAAGTACTTCGATGGCATCTTCACGATAAACTTTGAGGTTACGTAAACCTCCTTGTTGTGCGCCACTGATAAGGCTGCCCACGCCGGGGCTGTGTACTTCAATGCCGATAAAATCTTTTTCTGGCTCATGCTCCATCATTTCTATCAGGGAGCGGCCATTGCCAAAGCCAATTTCCAGAACCAACGGTGCTAGCCTGCCAAATTGCGTTTCAGCTTCAAACATGCCGTCGGCAATACTGAGGCCATAATTTTCCCAGTGTTGCTCTAATGCACGCCGCTGGCTTTCGGTGACACGGCCTTGCCTTAAAACGAAGCTGCGTATGGGCCGATGAAATTGCTTTGGATTTTCTTCAGTCATAATGCTCAAGCTGTTCTATTATCGCTGCTGGGCGTTAGAAAAAAGTGCCATCAATGGGAGATGAGGCGCTGGCGTACAAACGTTTGGGCATTCGACCGGCAAGATAGGCTTCGCGCCCAGCTTCGATGCCTTTTTTCATCGCGGAGGCCATTAACACGGGGTTTTTGGCTTCGGCAATGGCGGTATTCATCAACACGCCATCACAGCCAAGTTCCATGACAATAGCCGCATCCGATGCAGTACCAACCCCTGCATCCACAATAATAGGGACTTTGGCATTTTCCAGAATCATGCGAATATTGTAAGGGTTACGAAGCCCCAAACCCGAGCCGATCGGGGCGGCAAGGGGCATAACGGCAACGCAACCGATTTCTTCCAGTTGCTTTGCCACGAGAGGGTCATCACTGGTGTAAACCATCACTTTAAATCCCTCTTTCACCAATGTTTCCGCCGCTTGCAGGGTTTGAACCACATCGGGAAACAAGGTTTTTTTATCACCCAGAACTTCCAACTTAACCAGATTATGGCCACCCAGTAATTCTCTTGCTAAGCGGCAGGTTCGAATGGCGTCATCCGCCGTATAGCAACCCGCCGTATTTGGCAAAATGGTGTATTTCTCTGGCGGTAGTGTCTCCAGAATATTTGGTTCGTCAGGGTTTTGCCCCATATTGCTACGGCGCACAGCCACAGTCACAATTTCTGCGCCGCTGGCAGCCACAGCCTGTTCAGTTTCAGCCGTGTCTCGATATTTACCAGTGCCCACCAAAAGGCGGGACTGATAGGTTTTTCCATCTATGGTAAAGGTGTCACTCACGCCTGTTTCCCCATTTTTTTCACTTAACCCCCGCCAATGGCCTGCACAATCTCAACACGGTCATCCGCTGTTAGTATCATTTCTGAAAATTGGCTTCGGGGTACGATTTCACAATTTAATTCGACAGCGATTCGCTTATCGGCCAGCTCAAGTTGTAGAACAAGCTGATGAACAGAACTGCCATCGCTGACTTCCGCCGGATCACCATTGATCATTATCTGCATTTTCATTCCAACTCGTTGAAACTGGAGGCTACTCTACGTGTAACACCTCAGCTCACGCTCAAATTCGCGCATAACAGCGTTAAAAAATGATCATTTAACCGTATAAACTCACATTTTTCGCCTTGTTCTGCTCAAATTTAAACGCAATCTGAACAGTTACAGAGTTCGCTGAGGTGTTACATCTACGTTTGCATCGTGCTTCAGGAAGTGGATCACCATTAAGCCCCAGCCCAGAATAAACGACAAGCCACCCAAAGGGGTGATTGGCCCAAGAAATGACCATTTGAAGAGACTTAATCCATAAAGACTGCCGCTAAATAAAACAATGCCTGCGACAAACAGAAAGCCTGCAATTTTTAGCAGCCGAGCCTCTCTGTAATGCATGCCTAACAAGCCCAGAACCAATAAGCCCAGACTATGGTAAAACTGATAGGTAACGCCAGTGCTAAAGGTAGTGATTGAGGATGGTGGTGGCAAGTACCCTTTCAAGCCGTGAGCAGCAAAAGCGCCGAGCATCACCGCAAGCCCGCAACCAAAAGCCCCTAAGACAAGAAAGTATCGCATTCATTTTTCCTGTGGTTTAAACAAAAAAACCGCCATGCTGGCGGTTTTCCCGGTATACGTCTAAAAGGGAGGCAGTTAAATCTCCATGCTTTTTTTGAGCTTACCCATAGCCGCTTTTTCAAGCTGACGAATGCGCTCAGCAGAAACACCATACTTGGCGGCCAACTCATGCAGAGTCGTTTTCTCGTCTGATAACCAGCGCTGCTGAAGAATATCCTGACTACGCTCGTCAAGATTTGCCATAGCGTAGCGCAACTGCTCATTGGCCGATTCTACATAATTTTGGTTTTCCAATAGCAGAGCAGGATCAGCCGTTTTATCTTCAAGATAGTTGGCCGGTGCAAATATGGCTTTTTCGTCATCCTGATCACAAGGAGCATCAAAAGCGGCATCATAGGCCCCGAGACGACCTTCCATTTCCCTGTCTTCTCTAGGTAAAACGTTCAAATCTTCTGCTACAGATTTGATTTCTGCTTCGGTAAACTGACGTAGTTCTTTCTTGGATTTACGCAGATTAGAGAACAGCTTACGCTGGGCTTTAGTGGTGGCGACTTTAACGATGCGCCAGTTGCGTAATACAAATTCATGAATTTCAGCTTTAATCCAGTGCACAGCAAAGGAGACAAGACGAACGCCCTTTTCTGGGTCAAAGCGTTTCACCGCTTTCATCAAGCCCACATTACCTTCTTGGATTAAATCACCTTGCTGTAAGCCGTAGCCTGAATAGCTTTTGGCGATATGCACCACGAATCGAAGGTGAGACATTACCAGAATGCGTGCTGCTTCTAGATCATCATTATAAAAGAGCCTCTCACCCAGCTCATGTTCCTCTTCAGCGCTAAGAACAGTAATGCTGTTCACTGTGCGCATGTAAGATTCAAGGTTCGCACCTGGCACACCAATATTAGCGTAAGAAAGACTTAAACTCATACTCATCCGATTTATTTCTCCGAATCATTGTGCATCAGTTTAGCACTCCTTATTTAAGAGTGCTAACTGTCGAAATAGTTCCCCTATATAGGCCATATTACTTGGCCAGGGCGCGCCTTAAATGCATGCCGACTTCCAACCACGCGGCCATCACACCCAGCAGACTACTAAAAAGTAAGACCTGAAAAAAAAGACTTAAGGGCATGCTTTGCACCTGAAAACTACTGTCATATAAGGAGGACATTCTAGCCACTGGACTTTCTAACCACCACAACAACAATTCCACCACCGTCACTGCCAGTAAGCCGCCAAATAAGCCATACCATAATCCCAAGTATAAAAATGGCCGCCGAATGTAAGCATGCGAGCCCCCCACTAAAAGTGTGATTTCTATTTCATTACGACGATGCTCGATCAACAACTTCAAGGTATTCATTACTACAAATAAGACCACTAAAGCCAAAATTAAGGCCAAAACCTGTGCTAAATGTACACCTATCTGCAGCATTGCCTGCAAGCGTTTCATCCACAACAGATCTAACTGCGCATACTCCACTTCAGGCAGCAGGGAAAGTTCGTCCCTTAGGCGGCTCAGATCATCGGGGCTAGAAGAGGCCTTGGCCTCCAATATAATAACAGCAGGCAGCGGGTTCTCGTCCAACAAGGCCAAAGGAACGCTGATACCAGAGCTGCTTTCAAACTCTTTAAGTGATTGTTCTTTTGAAAGATAACGCAACTTACGCACCTCACTTCGTAAAGCAAGACGCTGAGAAAGGGCGAGGCCACTCTGTTCACTCACATCCATTTTCATAAAAAGAGACACTTTTGATTGGCCTTCCCAGCTACCCACCAGCTTATCGCCATTTTCCAACATCACGATCAAGGCCAAAGGCAGGGACAGAGACAAACCTATTAAAAGGATGGTCATCAGGCTCCCGAAAGGCTTTATCCAGAGCTGGTCAATACTTTCTCCTGCAGTCTGCTGGTGTTCCGTAAGGTAGTGTTTAAAACCACCTTGGCTGTAGGAGTTCTTTTTCAGAGGGGGGCTAGGCATGGTTCTCACCACCAAGATGGCTGCCGCTGAGTAAGCGGCCATGCTCAAGAGATAAAAGGCGGTGCTTATAACGTGCTACCAGCGCCAAATCATGACTGGCAATCAGCACACAAGCACCCATCTGGCTAAATTGCTCAAACAAATCCATGATTTCACCCGACAACTCAGGATCGAGATTTCCCGTTGGCTCATCGGCCAACAAAACACTGGGGCGATTAACCACAGCTCGTGCCACGCCGACTCTCTGGCGCTCACCTGCAGAGAGCACGCCAGGCATAATGCGCTCCTTACCCAATAGCCCCACTTTATCCAAAGCGGCGCGGACTCGCCGCCCCATATCACGATGGCTAAAGCCCGACACTCTTAACGGTAAGGCGACATTATCGAAGACACTTCGATCTGAAAGAAGCTGGTGATCCTGAAAAACCACCCCCAATGTACGACGATATTGCGGCAGCTTTCGGCTCGATAACTGCCGTAAATCATGCCCATCAACAATTACTTTGCCGCTACTGGGGTGCTCGGTAGGCATAATCATTCTCAGCAAGGTGCTTTTCCCCGCACCGGAATGGCCGATCAAAAAAGCCAGCCCTCCCCGCTCCAGCTCAAAGCTGACATTTTGCAAGGCGGCTTGCCCACCGGCATATTTTTTACTGACATTTTCAAATTGAATCATGAAAGGGTTATCTGCCGTAAGCGTTTAATCTGCCTCACTGAACAAGGCATCCACAAAGGTTTGCGCCTCAAAAGGACGCAAGTCTTCTGCTTGCTCCCCCACCCCTATAAACCGAACAGGAATCTGAAACTGGTTGGCAAGAGCAAAGATAATCCCTCCTTTGGCGGTTCCATCTAATTTACTAAGAGTGATGCCGGTGACACCCACCGCTTCTTTAAAACTTTTTACTTGGTTTAATGCGTTTTGTCCGGTACCCGCATCAATAACCAGCATCACCTCGTGAGGTGCTTCGGCATCAAGCTTGGCCAACACCCGTTTTACCTTCGAAAGCTCCTCCATTAGATTCGTTTTTGTATGCAAACGGCCCGCAGTATCGGCGATAAGCACATCGACGCCACGGGCTTTCGCAGCTTGCAGGGCATCAAAAATTACTGACGCACTATCAGAGCCTGTTGTTTGGGCAATCACCGGCACATCATTTCGCTCGCCCCAAACCTGAAGCTGCTCCACTGCAGCCGCTCTAAACGTATCACCTGCAGCCAACATCACCGACTTGCCTTCTGACTTAAAGCGCTTCGCAATTTTCCCAATGGTGGTGGTTTTACCCACGCCATTAACCCCCACCATCAATAAAACATAAGGGCTTTTGCTACTATCAATTTTCAGAGGGGCTTCAACGGGCACTAGCAGCTGGCACAATTCTTCCTGCAGGGCTTTATAAAGCGCTCTGGAGCTGGTTAGCTCCCGGCGACCCACTTTTTGACTCAGCGTGTCGATAATATCCCGCGTTGCATCCACGCCCACATCAGCCGTTACCAGCAGCACCTCAATCTCGTCCATGATGTCGTCATCGATTTCCTTCTCACCGAGAAGCAAATTACCCAGACCACTCGCAAACCCCGATCGCGTTTTGCCCAAGCCTTTTTTGATACGACTAAAAAAACCTGTTTTGGCCTCTTCTTCCGGGATTGCCGCATCGCTTAAGGCAAGCTCCGGTTCAGACTGCTGGGCAGCAGCAGGCGGCACCTCTTCAACAGGAGTTTGAACCTCAGCTTCTGGTTCAGGCGAAACTTCCGCAGCGTTATTCGCTTCGTGAGCGGTTTCTTTCGAACCTGGGCTTTTCTTAGTCTTGCGAAATCCAAACATTATTTACCTTGTCTCCACTTGGCACACAACTATTCATCATTCATTCTATATCAATATACGCTCACAATCAGGGCTGCCTGAGAAATATCCGCGCTAGATGTAACACCTCAGCGAACCCTGCAACTGTTCAGATTACATTCAAATTTGAGCAGAACAAGGCGA
>JAESUE010000229.1 GCA_016763235.1 Pseudomonadales bacterium | reverse complement strand
GTTCAAAAAGAATCCGGTGGTTGGTTTGATGAGCTTAGTGATGAAGAAATCCTTAAAGCGCAAAAAGTTCTGGCCCAACAGGAAGGTATATTCTGTGAGCCGGCATCTGCTGCATCTTTAGCGGGTGCATTACGAGATGTTGAGCGTGGAAAAATTCCAGAAGGAAGTAAAATTGTTTGCACCCTTACTGGAAATGGTTTGAAAGATCCTGATACCGCCATTAGTCAGTGCACAGACTCGGGTACCGTGACCATTGATGCAGACCTTGATTCGGTTAAAAAAGCCATTCTTGATGCCCTATAGCTAATAGCTGACTACCTAGAAACTATTACTTTTCGTGAAAACGGGTTGGAAGTGTTTATTTACATCAGGTAAATTGCATTCCCCCCGTTTTTTTCTGCCGTACTCATAATGTTTTATCAGCCCGATAGATATTCCTGGGTAACATCCATCCCATAGAAGGTTACTTGTGCGCACTAGTGCAATTAAACGCCGTCACTCTACCTCCCCCGTCTCTGATCATTTCTTAGAAGACTTGCCACCGCTTTTACGCCGAATTTACCTCCACAGGGGGATCCATTCCACGCAGGAATTGAATCGCCAACTTGGTGGTATGCTACCTCCTGGCACGTTAAAAGGTTTGCCAGATTCTTTGAGCTTGCTTTATGACGTTTTGCTAGCCAAAAAGAAGATCATGGTAATTGGTGATTTTGATGCGGATGGTGCCACCAGTACAGTTTTAGCAATGCTGGGCTTAAGTGCGATGGGTGCAAAAAATATCGATTACCTCGTGCCAGATCGATTTAAATTTGGCTACGGTTTAAGTTCTGGAATTGTTGAAGTAGCGGCTGAGCAGGGTGCTGAGCTAATTATCACTGTTGATAATGGCATATCAAGCATTGACGGGGTCGCTACTGCCAAACGGCTCGGTATTCAGGTGCTTGTCACCGATCACCACCTGCCGGCGAGAAACTGCCTGATGCGGATGCAATAGTAAACCCGAATCAAAACGGTTGTGAATTCCCGAGTAAAAACCTTGCTGGCGTGGGCGTGGTATTTTATTTGTTGGTGGCCTTGCGCGCCCATTTGAGGGGCCTTTCTTGGTTCGAGAAACACGGACTGAGTGAACCTAACTTGGCTGATTATCTTGATCTCGTGGCTTTAGGCACGGTGGCGGATGTCGTGCCATTGGACCGCAATAATCGTATCTTGGTTTTTCAGGGGCTTCAGCGTATTCGTGCGGGGAAATGCCGCCCAGGAATACTCGCGTTATTATCTTTAGCAAACCGCGAGCCATCCCGTATTGTCGCCAGTGACCTAGGTTTTGCTGTTGGCCCACGGCTCAATGCAGCGGGACGTTTGGAAAGCATGTCTTTGGGAATTGAATGCCTGCTAGCCAACGATACCGATGTGGCAATGGCCTTGGCGGAAGAGTTGGATGCACTCAATCGTGAGCGACGGGTGATAGAAGGCGGTATGAAAGAGGAAGCCCTTAGAGCGTTGGAAAAACTACAGCTTGGAAGTAGTTCGCAGCTCCCTTGGGGCTTGGCACTTTTTCATGTTGGTTGGCATCAGGGTGTTATTGGTATTGTTGCCTCACGTATAAAATAGTTGCATCATCGTCCGGTGGTTGCCTTCGCGCCAGCAGAAGATCAAAGTTATAACAGTGGCAAGGCATTGGCCGAAAGTGCGGAGCTAAAAGGTTCGGCACGCTCTATCTCAGGTTTTCATATTCGGGATGCGCTTGAAGCTGTTTCCACTAAATATCCTGGTTTAATTCTGAAATTCGGCGGGCACGCTATGGCTGCTGGGTTAAGCATTTTAGCCAAAGATTTTGACACTTTTTCAGATGCTTTTGATGAGCAAGTACGCAAGAAATTGAATGAATCAGACCTTAATGCTGAGCTTCTTAGCGATGGAGATTTACAGGCCAAAGAAATTTGCCTAGAAAATGCTGAATTGCTACGTAATCAAGGGCCGTGGGGACAGGGTTTTCCTGAACCACTTTTTGATGGCCAGTTCGAAGTGCTGCAACAACGTATCGTGGGAGAAAAACATTTAAAGCTGGTGTTATCGCATCCCGCTTCTAATAGTATATTTGATGCCATTGCATTTAATGTTGATTTGCAGCAATGGCCAAATAAAAATAAATATGCCCAGCTGGTTTACGAATTGGATGTGAATGAATACCGAGGACAACGATCCGTTCAGCTGCTTGTACAGTTTATTACGCCGCTAGAATCACTATGAAAAGCGAAGGTATTTAGCAGGTGCTCAAATTTGAATAGTAATGTAGCTTGCTGAGTAGGTTTTTTATTAAATGTTAAGGATGACAGTATGAAGACGATTCATAAGTTTGAAGTGCCCATTGTTGAAAAAGCAGTTTCACTACGCTTATGTGACAGTGCCAAAGTGCGTATGGTGGAGTATATTACCTGCGCTAAAAGTATTTTTATGTGGGTAGAAGTTCCCGCCGACGAAGCCCTGCAAAATAACGGAAGCGAGAGGCTTTTTCGTGTTTTCCTATCAGGGTCTGGGATTCCAGCAGGTGCGGTATTTGTGGGCTCAGCTGTCGATCAGTACCACCCAGAAGCATACCACCTGTATGAAATTACCGGCTGTGTAGAATCTAAATAAATTCTTTGAACCGCAAGGTTTTGATAATTATCCTGTCACAAGGGCTGCCGTAGCCGTAACTTTACGGGTGCAACCAGCGCCGTAAAAGAAAATCTGGTAAGCGCTTGTCCAGCCAGTATCCGGCTGTTTTTGTATTCTCCCCACCAATAAAGCCAACATGTCCGCCGCCTTTGCTTAGCTCAAGGGTGGTGAAACTGGAAAGATCTTGGTTCGACGGTAATGCCGTTAAGCAAATAAAAGGGTCATCGGCTGCTTGAATAATCAGGGTAGGCACTTTGATATGTTTGAGATACTGGCGCGAGCTGCTCTCTTTATAATAGTGATGAACGGAATCAAAATCGTTGAGGGCCGCTGTTATGTGGTGGTCAAACTCCCAGAAAGACGTCATTTTAGAAACATCGGGAAGGCGTTCTATGCGTTGATATTCTTCTAAGTGGCCTTGTTGTAGGAGATAGTTTTTTTTCAGCTCAAAGGCCTTTTTTAATTCACCGATTAAGTGGGCGCGATATAGCTTTGAAAACCCTTCATCGAGAGTGTTGGCGCAAATATCAAGTTGAAACGGCACCGATACCGCTGCCGCAGCAAATACAGAGGGTGGCTTTTCTTGTTGCCCCAGCCATTTAAGTAAAACATTTCCGCCTAATGAAAAACCAAGCACCGCAAGGGGTGTATCGGGTTCTGCTTCCCGAATAAGCTGGTAAACAGTGTGCAGGTCTTCCGTATGGCCAGAATGATAGCTATGGGCCTTATAGTTTGGATGCTCTGAACAGCCACGGAAATTAAGGGTGATGCTCCTCCATCCTCGCTGCGCAAAAGCATGTTGAAGGCCAATAATATATTTCGATTCAGAACTGCCGGTTAAGCCGTGAAGCATTAACACCAGAGGTGTTTTGGTTTTTTCAAAGCCGGAGAGGCTTTTTGATTCTTTTGAAAATGGTGAATGGCCAATGCTGTCCAGATAAATAATATCTTGATCGGGCGTAGTGATGGCGTGGCGTTGAAAAGCCAATGGCAGTATCTGGCGGAACTGAGATGGCCAGAGTGTTTGCAGGTGTCGATTTGCCAGCCACCGGTAGGGCTTGAATGGGCTGTGTTGAATCATTGGGAGCGTTTAATAGTGTGGGGGGATTTCATGAGCTGTTTGATTACCTTGGCCATCTTGCGATGATTGCGCTAGGTCGTTAACGGTTTCCAGTTTATCGTGTAGATGCTTACAGATTTGTTCCAAGCGGTTGACACGTTCCCCGTGTTCGCAGATAACCTCATTAAGTGAATCGACCATGTCTTCAAGGTAGGCGATTTTGGTTTCCAGTTCTATCACGACTTTTGATTCTTCTGAGTGCATTATGGTTTCACCTGCTCTGAATCGGAATCTTGTACAAGTACCCACGGACGAACAACAACGGCCCAGAGGTCTTTCTTTGTTTCATACCATTGTTTGGCTGTTTCATTATCAACCTCGCCGACATGCCCACTTGTCATCCATGACTCCAAGGTGTTTTTATCATCTTCGGAAAGCTTGATGGCCACCTCTACCAAATCTAGCTCGCTGCTTACGCGAACGACTTGGCCGCGTGCGAAAACTGTTTGTAATTCATGCCAGTTAATATGGGATGTTTCGAGGTTGATTTTGCCGTGTAATAGGTCGTTTGGGGGAGTGCTCATGCGTTTCTCTGCAAAAAAATTGATCAAGGTGGATTATCACTGATTTGGCGGCTGATCCAAAGTGCTATTGCGTTTAATCAATGTTCATTGAGCAGTATTAGCCTATAACTATCTAACAGGGAGGGAGTTATGTCTGATAAACCACAAAGTGTAACCATCGACGGCAACGAGGCTTGTGCGCGTGTTGCCCATAAGATTAACGAAGTGATCGCCATTTACCCGATCACGCCGGCATCTCCGATGGGGGAGTGGGCTGATACCTGGTCGGCGGCTGAGCAGCCTAATTTATGGGGTGTTGTGCCTAGGGTGATAGAAATGCAAAGTGAAGGCGGTGCCGCTGGGGCTGTGCATGGTGCGTTGCAGTGCGGGGCCTTAACCACGACGTTTACCGCATCTCAGGGCTTGCTCTTGATGATCCCCAATATGTACAAGATTGCTGGGGAGCTAACGCCAATGGTGCTGCATGTGGCGGCCCGTTCGGTAGCGACCCACGCCCTGTCTATTTTTTGTGACCACAGTGATGTGATGGCCGTGCGTTCTACTGGTTTTGCCATGTTGGTGTCCAATTCAGTGCAAGAGGCAATGGACTTCTCCCTCATTGCACAAGCCGCCAGTTTTTCCGGCAGCATTCCTTTTGTGCATTTTTTTGATGGTTTTCGAACGTCCCATGAAGTCGCCAAGATAGAAGATATACCAGAAACAGTTTTGGCAGCCATGCTTGAAAAAAAGGACATTGATAGAGCAAGACAAAGGGCCTTGAACCCCGAGAGACCGGTTTTAAGGGGGACGGCTCAAAATCCGGATATGTTCTTTCAGGGGCGTGAGGCCTGCAACCCTTTTTATGATGCCCTGCCTGGGATTCTTGAACAGAAAATGGTGAAGTTTGCAGCGCTTACTGGGCGTGTTTATAAGCTGTATGACTACGTGGGCGCAAAGGACGCCGAGCAGTTGATTATAGTGATGGGCTCGGGTGCTGAAACGGTGGAAGAAACCGTTGCCCACCTTAATCAACACGGTGAAAAAGTTGGCTTGCTCAAGGTGCGTTTGTTTCGGCCATTTTGCGGTGAACGTTTATTAGCTGCGGTGCCATCGAGTATAAAAAGTATTGCGGTGCTTGATCGTACCAAAGAGCCGGGTGCGGAAGGTGAGCCGCTTTATAAGGACGTGGTCACAGCCTTGTTTGAAGCGTTTCCTATTTTGTATCCCCAAGCGGCTTTCCCCAAAGTGATCGGGGGGCGTTTTGGTTTATCATCCAAAGAATTTACG
>JAESUE010000228.1 GCA_016763235.1 Pseudomonadales bacterium | reverse complement strand
CTCGGCCCACAGCCCCTTGCTGGGAAAAGTAGACAGTGCCCGAAGGCGAGATCGCCACGCCCTCGGTACCGCGAATTCGGGCCACGGGCGGTCACCGAGATGACGGATATTGAACAGCTCGTGGCGGTGGACAATCCGCCACTTTATGGCGCAATTACCGGGCGAGCTATTTACGAAGGCACGCTGGATCTTGCCGAAGCGATTCGCGCTACTAAGGCATAGCCGTAACTCCGCTTCCCCCTTATAGGAAACTAAAATGACTTTAGCGAAACGTATTATTCCCTGTCTCGATGTCGATCAAGGTCGAGTCGTGAAGGGTGTGAAATTTCTGGATATCCGCGATGCTGGTGACCCTGTGGAAATTGCGCGGCGCTACGACCAAGCTGGGGCAGACGAAATCACCTTCCTTGATATTACCGCCAGCCACGAAGACCGGGACACGACGAAAGAGGTTGTGCGCGCCATTGCCGGTGAAGTGTTTATTCCTCTTACCGTTGGTGGTGGTATCCGCAAAATTGAAGATATTCGCGCCATGCTAAACGCGGGTGCTGATAAAGTCGCCATTAATACCGCTGCGGTGTTTAACCCTGATTTTGTAAAAGAAGCCGCTGAAAAATTTGGTTCACAATGCATTGTGGTTGCGATAGATGCCAAGCGTGTCGAGTCGGTGACGCCAGATGAAGAGCATTCCGGTTGGGAGATTTTTACCCACGGTGGCCGTAAGCCCACCGGCCTCGATGCGGTGGCTTGGGCGAAACGAATGATGGACCATGGTGCAGGTGAAATTTTACTCACTAGCATGGACAGAGACGGCACCAAAATAGGTTTTGACTTAGCCCTAACCCATGCGGTTAGTCAGGCAGTTACCGTGCCGGTCATTGCATCCGGCGGCGTGGGCAACCTTGAGCATTTAGCTGAAGGCGTGACCAAAGGTTTGGCTGATGCCGTTCTGGCGGCCAGTATTTTTCACTTCGGTGAATATACCGTGCGGCAGGCCAAAGAGCACATGCGCGACCAAGGTATTGAAGTGCGGCTTTAATGGGCACACTGAGGCTAACTTTTTGGAGGGCCTAATTAAGGATTTTTGAGCGTCGAGGGGCTTGCCGACAGCGCGCCCCATCTCAAAAGACTTGACAGTTCCTGCGTTACACTGAAATATAAGGGCTAAGAGTGTCCGATCAGAGGCTGCAGATTGCAGTGTGATAAACGTTTTAAAAAAGAATAAATTGAGGTAAGAATTATGGTTTCTATGAATTTTGGGCAAATAATATTGGTAGCGCTGGCATTTACTTTCGCAGTGGGGATATCCCACGGTGTTCGTCGCCGTCGTCAGCAACTTGGATTAAAAGATAAAGACTAGCCATTATTGTGGCGTTATTTTTCCCCTTACGCTTTGAGCTTTCCGTCTTAAAAGCATGTAAAAAACTGCCAGATAATTCTGGCTTTTGATGCGCATTTTCAATGAATTCTCCTAAACCTTCTGTCTCCCTCGCATTATTCCGTAGCGGTATAGATACCCAGCAAGAGCCGGTTATCTACCTTCGCAGCGATAGCCCCGTCTGTCGGGCAGAGGGGTTTCGCTCCCAATCCCGTGTGCGGGTTTCTACTGTTGATGAAAGCGTGATTGCCACGCTTTGTGTCGTTAACCCCGTGTCCCTGAAAGAAAATGGCAACTGGATTGAACCTGGGCAAGCGGCAGTTTCGGAAGCTGCCTGGCGGATGTTAAAGCTGTCGGGTGGCGAGAAAGCCTCTATCACCCATACCAAAGCCGTTGACTCCGTCACCTATGTTCGCGGCAAGCTCTATGGCAAAACGTTTACCAAGGCGGGGTTAAAAGCCATTGTTGATGATGTGGTGGCGGGAAGATACACCGACATACAGATTGCTGCATTTGTAGCGGCCTGCACCAGTTCCAATTTATCAGTTGAAGAAACCATATTTATGACCGAAGCCATGGTGGACGCGGGGCAGCGTTTGACATGGTCGAAACAGCCGGTGCTGGACAAACATTGCATTGGCGGGTTACCCGGCAACCGCACTACACCCATTGTGGTGGCCATTGTTGCCGCGTGTGGTTTGATCATTCCCAAAACATCGTCTCGCGCCATTACCTCCCCTGCGGGCACTGCCGACACAATGAGCGCGCTCACCCCGGTTGATCTCTCTCTGGAAGAAATAACAGCGGTGGTGGAAAAAGAAGGAGGTTGTATAGTGTGGGGTGGCGCCGTTAACCTTAGCCCCGCAGATGACTTATTTATACGTGTGGAACGAGCCTTGAACCTCGATAGTGAGGGGCAGTTGGTGGCATCGGTTATATCGAAAAAGCTCGCTGCAGGTTCGACCCATGTGGTAGTGGACATCCCCTTCGGTGCTACAGCAAAAATGCGTGAATACAGTGCCGCGCAGATGCTCAAATCCCGTTTAGAGGAAGTGGGCCATCGTTTGGGCTTAACGGTAAAATGTTTACTCACTAATGGAGATCAACCTGTTGGCTGGGGGGTTGGTCCTTCTCTTGAAGCATTAGATATTTTGTCGGTGCTCAAAAATGAAAGTCATGCGCCAAATGACCTGCGTGAACGCGCACTGACCATTGCCGGAGAATTACTGGAAATGGGCGGTGCCAGTGTTTTGGGTCAGGGCTATACCCTCGCAGAACAAACCTTGCGTTCGGGTAGGGCATGGCAAAAATTTGAGGCAATATGTCTCGCTCAGGGCGGTTTGTTTGAGCCGAAAGTGGGAGAGCATTGCCACAATATTCTGGCTCAGCGCTCAGGCGTTCTTACCTACATAAACAATCGTTTTGTTTCTAAATTAGCCAAACTTCTCGGCGCTCCCAACTCTATGGGCGCAGGAATTCGTTTTAAGGTTAAGCTGGGTGAAAAAGTAGAAAAAGGGGATTTATTGCTAAGCCTTTTTGCCGAAACAACGGGAGAATTAGCCTATGCCCTGGAATTTCTGGATGGCCATCCAGATGAAATCCTGATCGGAGATGAGCTCGTTTAATTGGCGATATTACGAGAGCTTTGTCCTGTATCCCTCCCCCTAAAAACTGATTTGAGAAACCACGAGACCTCAGCGATGAAATTCATTGAATCTTAGGTGGAACCTAAAGAAAACCAACCCTTCATAGTGTGATAAATACAGCTAAATTTCAGTTAATAGATGTACTGCTGATCTGGATCTAAAGTTCAGCAAACACTCTTTGACAGCTGAGCGGGTTAGCGTTTGAATAAGGGTTGACGTTTTATTAGAGGGTTCCCGAAATGCTGATGTTGCACCTAGGTTTGAGTGATGTTTACGCATTAATTATAATTTCTGCAATTATGCTGATGAATGTATGGTTTCTTTTCTCCTCTGCGCCTTCATCGTCTCAGGAGTGGCGTTTATCTCTCAGTAAATTACCCTTAGCAGGCCCACTGTTTACTTACATGATGACCCATACCTGGGTACAGTTAAGTTTGAAAATAATGGTGGCGGCAACCTTCCTGTTAATTATGGCTGCTGGTGTATTCGGCACTCAAATAGCCTCAAAAAATATTGCTACCGTATTAACATGGAATATCTGGTGGACCTGCATTGTTTTTATCGTTTTCTTTGTGGGGACATCTTGGTGTGGCGTCTGCCCTTGGGATACATTTTCTAACGTGGTTGCTAGGCAGAAATTCTGGCTTAGATCAAAAAGTCGTTTTCTTCTAAACATCACCGTCCCTAAATCATTTAGGAACGTATGGTTAGCCTTCGTTTTTTTTCTATTTTTCACCTGGCTTGAAATTGGTTTTGGTCTGACAGACGATCCCTTTAACACCGCAATGCTTTGTTTATTTATAAGCATATTGGCGATTGGAGGAATGTTGTTTTTTGAAGATCGGGCATTTTGTCGTTATGCCTGCCCAGTGGGGAGGACTATTGGGTTTTACTCCCAATTATCTCCGGTCGAGTTGCGAGCAATAGACCCAGATATTTGTAAAGAGTGTAAAAGCCTTGCCTGTTACCACGGTACCGATACCGTGCAGAACTGCACCTCAAATTTAGTAGTAGGAAGAATGAAGGAAAGTACTTATTGTACTTCTTGCGGGAACTGCACACAGAGCTGCCCTGAGCAAAATGTTTCATGGCGACTTCGCCCAATAAGTTCTGAGGCGAAATTAGATGCGCGTCCTCACATGGATGAATCCATATTTATTATTGGTCTTCTTTCTACCACGATGTTTCATGCATTTACAATGCTGCCCATTTGGGAACCACTGCTTTTAGGCGTGCACAACTTTCTAGGCGGGTTTTTACCCATTATTTTTAGTTTTACATTAATACTAATCGGGTTTATCGCATTACCTATTTTATTGTTTTGGGTTTTTGTTAAGCTGACTCAGTTAATGTGGTTCTACCAAGCAGAGAGTCATGCCAAAAAAAGTAACACCATTGCTGTTAATATCAAGCGTACTCTCTCTTTATCTAAACTGTTTTCTGGATTTGCATTTACGGCGCTGCCTTTGGCATTTTTTTATCATCTGGCGCATAACCTTAATCATTTAATGCGAGAGAATACCAACTTTATCGAGCTGCTGGGAAACCCCTTTGGCTTTTATGCAAAACCATTCAACATGATGGAAAAGCATGAGCAAATGATGAACCTGGTTATTCCTCAAGATGTTGTTGGTGTGACTCAAACCGTGCTGATGATTGTCGGTTTCTGGATTACACTACAAGTGATTCGTTATCGTGGTTACAAGCTTTATCAAGCTGCTGGTTTTAAGCTTCTCCCTATCCTTCTTTTTGCCAATACAATTATTTTATTTAACGTATGGATGATGGTTCAGCCCATGGCAATGAGGATGTAACTATAACGCTATGAGTTATATGGATGCTTGATGGGATTAAGGGATATAAAAAGTGCTCTGATTATGGGGTTTTCTCGATTTTTATTGGTGGGCGAGCAGCAATATATTTTACGGTTTAAAGATGGAAAGGCGTTGGGTGAAGGTAAAAACAACCCGGCATGGAGTCAATGCCTGGGCAAATTCACCCCTGAAGCGCAACAAGAATGATGCGTGTCAACTTTTTGTAAAGACCCTTATTAAAAAGGGTTATTAATTGTGAATACATGTTACGGTTTTTTCCAGAGGTTTTTTTAATGCTGGGGGAATGGTGATATGTTTTTCAAGCAACTAAAGAAGTTGTATCAATGGTATATGCGCTTGTCTGTGGCTGAAAGACTAATTTTAGGTTCCGTGTTAATTTGGGCGTTACAGGCTATTCCTAAGTGGAGTTTTGTATTGCTAGGGGATGGAGAAATGGCGGCTAATTTAATGACCTATTTTATTACGCCATACAGCGAACAAATGTGTTACCGCCTAAGCGGTGCCGCAGAATGTTGAAGAATTTGTAACTATCCAGCTCACGCTCAAATTCGTACATAACGGTGTTAAAAAATAATCATTTATGCGTATAAACTCACATTTTTCGCCTTGTTCTGCTCAAATTTGAACGCAATCTGAACAGTTACAGGGTTCGCTGAATAGTTGCGAATTTTTAATATATTTAATGGTGCTTCATTCTGAATGGCTATTTTTTATTAAACGATCACTTCGAAAAAAGGCCAAAAAATCCAAAAGCACTAAGAGTGCACCAGAAAGTCCGGAGGCCATCAATAGCCAATAAAAGACCATTCCTAGCACTCGGTTTAGCTTGCTCGTATTGCCAATCAATAAAGCTGAGTTTGCGCAAATAGAAGCAAGTGGCCCCTGTTCTAATTTGCGTTCCATGAACGCGGTATGGCAAGAGCTTGGACGCTATTCATTTTAATTGACGCAGTGGCAGCCATGCCTGCAACAGCTACTCCGCCAATTATTAAGCCTGCCCGCGCAATAGGACTTGCAGCCATGAGAAAACCTAAAGCGGTATCATCTCGAATTCAGCACCCTGCAGAAAAGGCGTGTGTGGATTCGAAAACCGTAGTGTAAAAACCCGCAGCGGCCTTCTTTATGCACTCCGATGTTACGGATACGCTTTTACCAATATTCCTCCATCAAGGGGGATAACATTTCCCGTCATAAATGAACCGGATGGCGAGCAAAGATAGATCACTAATCCGGCGATATCTTCTGCTCGTCCGATTCTGCCAAGTGGCACTTGTTTTTCCATCATTTGTCGGCCGCTTTCATTGTCTAAGGCGAAGGCAGTCATTTTGCTGGGAAAGGGGCCGGGTGATATGCAGTTTACGGTAATGCGGTGGCGGGCT
>JAESUE010000227.1 GCA_016763235.1 Pseudomonadales bacterium | reverse complement strand
TATGGGTGTGGGGGCGATGACAGATTTTGGCCCTTTACTGGCCAATCCAAAAACCTTGCTTCTTGGGGCTGCCGCGCAATTCGGAATCTTTGCGACATTAATTGGAGCAGTGGGGCTGAGCGCGCTCGACATCGGTTTTGATTTTGACCTTAAACAAGCTGCTGCCATAGCAATTATTGGTGGCGCTGACGGCCCGACGGCTATTTTTGTTGCGGGTAAGTTGGCACCTGAATTGTTGGGTGCAATTGCTGTAGCGGCCTATTCTTATATGGCCTTGGTTCCGCTGATTCAGCCTCCGATTATGCGCGCACTCACCACGGTAGAGGAGCGATCAATAGTGATGACACAGCTCAGGCCGGTTTCGCGCACAGAAAAAATATTTTTCCCTCTAATGCTCCTTTTGCTGGTGGCCCTGCTTTTACCTTCTGCGGCACCTTTATTGGGGATGTTTTGTTTTGGTAATTTGATGCGCGAATGTGGTGTTGTGGATAGATTGAGCGATACAGCACAAAATGCGCTCATTAATATCGTTACCATTTTTCTTGGCTTGGCGGTCGGCTCCAAGCTAAGCGCAGATCATTTCTTAGATTTAAACACTTTGGGTATATTGATTTTAGGTATTATTGCATTTTGCATTGGTACAGCTACGGGCCTTTTAATGGGCAAGTTGATGTGCAAGCTAACCGGTGGGAAAATAAACCCACTGATTGGTGCAGCGGGTGTTTCTGCGGTACCGATGGCAGCGAGAGTCGCGAACAAGGTTGGTTTAGAGGCGAACAACCAAAACTTCCTATTGATGCATGCGATGGGGCCAAATGTAGCAGGGGTAATTGGTTCAGCTGTTGCCGCAGGCGTGATGCTGAAAATGGTTGGCTAGACCGAAACAGTTTAAACGAAGTTCTAAACCTGAGCAGCAATCTGGAAAACGGTGTAATGATTTTGGCTTAAATTACACCTTTTTCGTTCTGTTTTACGAAAAATGGCTACCGCTACATAATCATACGGTTGTTTTTTATTCCAAATGAATTTAAAAACTCTTGTTATTAGGTCTAAACTTTATAGCTGCTTTGTTTAGAATAGACGCCTATATTATTTGATTAGACGTCACCTCAAGGGCAGGATAAATTCTGGACATTGCATTAACCATCATCACACTCTCATCACTCGTTGTACTATTGGTTTTTACTCAGGTTAGTACAGACTTGGTTTTTGGTGGTGCCATCGTCACTCTTATTACCTTTCAGGTAATAACTCCCGAGCAAGCTTTTAGTGGTTTTACCAACCAGGGCTTCCTTACCATTGCAGCTTTATACATCGTAGCAGCAGGTTTGGTTCGTTCCGGCGCTTCTTTTTCAATGACTCAAAATATATTCGGCAATACCAATAATCTTCGGTGGGCGCAATTTCGGATGTCCGTAATTATTGCTTTGCTAAGTGCCGTTGTAAATAACACGGCTGTCATTGCGTCATTGTTAGCAAACGTTCGTGACTGGGCAAGATCCCATAAAATCCCCCAAAGCCAGTTGCTTATCCCCATGAGTTACGCGGCCATGCTGGGCGGCAACTGTAGCTTGTTCGGTAGCAGCACCAATGTTGTGGTATTTGGTTTGCTGGTTGCCTCTCATGCTGGTTTAAACCTTGGGATATTTGATATTGCCGTCGTTGGATTGCCCATCGTTTTTTTTGGCGTTCTTTATATGGTTTTGTTTGCAAGTCGAATTCTTCCAAACGAAACAAAGGAGGGCGATCAGTTCAATAATTCATTAAAAGAATACACAGTTGAAGCGGTGGTTGAACTGGGTAGCCCGGTGATAGGGAAAACCATTGTGCAGGCGGGCTTACGTCACTTAGAAGGTTTATTCCTGGCTGAAATTCAAAGAGCAGATGCGGTGTTGAGTGCGGTAGGGCCTCAAACCATTTTGATGGAAAATGATCGCCTTATTTTCGTTGGAGACACAAATGCAATCGTCGATTTACGTAAAATTAAAGGCCTGAGTTTACTGAATTCTGCATCCTTTCTTAACAGTAGCCAGCGCGTTTTTGTTGAGGTTGTTGTTGCTCAAAACTCGAGCTTAGTCGGTAAATCAATTAGAGAGTCTGCTTTTCGCTCCCATTTTAATGCTGCAATTCTCGCTGTATCCCGTCACGGGCATCGTCTTAAAGGGCGCATAGGGGATATTGTTATAGCCCCTTCCGATGCGCTGTTATTAGAGTGTGACGAGTCTTTTGTAAGCCGATTTGGCAGAACACCGGAGTTTTTATTAGCAAGCAATGTTGAAAACTCTGAAATCCCTAACTTTGAAAAAGCGAAAGTGGCGGTACTGATACTCGTTTCCATGCTGGCGCTATCCACTAGCGGAATCACCAGTTTTTTTAATGCCTCCATTTTAGCCGCTGCTGCTATGGTGTTAACACGGTGTGTTTCCGGCCGTGAAGCAAGAGAGAGTATCGACATGGTGGTAATGCTCAGTGTTGGGCTTTCCTTTGGTTTGGCAGAAGCCGTAAATGCGTCAGGCCTTGCGCAAGTTGTTTCCCAGTCGCTTCAAGGTTTAAGTGGCTTAACACCATTTTACTTACTCGTAAGTACCTTCCTGTTTACTTCCGTTCTGACCTTGTTAATAACCAATACCTCGGCGGCAATATTGGTATTGCCCACGGTGATGGGTATTGCAGAAAGCTTATCTTTATCGCCTTTGCCATTTGCCATAGCGGTGATGATTGCAGCCTCGGCAAGCTTTGCGTTACCCACTGGCTACCAAACAAACCTTATGGTGTATTCGGTTGGTGGATATACCGTGGGTGATTTTATTAGGTTTGGCTTGCCATTACAGGTGTTGGTTTTCTTTATCGCGATGATTATTATTCCACTGGCTTGGCCGCTTCAAGTATTGTAAGAAAGTAGGGCGCTACCATTTCTATACACACGGCTTGGTGTATTCCATATATGAGAAAGTGAATCTTGTGCTGGCGCATAAAGTGTGACGACATTATCGTCGATTAAGCAGTGGGTTCTCTTTCTGTTGATATGTAAAACGCCCAACAAAACATCCTTTTCCATAGCCATTCAAATCTAATGCTCTGGTGATTTCAACCTTCTCAAAGACATCATGGTTCAATGAGCCAAACCCCAATGGCCAACCCTTATTGCACAACCCTTACTGCACAACAATGCAGCCCAGAAAATCATCACAAGCGGAAGATTTTGATTTCTATCTCGCTCGCTCCCAGCTGGGTTGTTGAATTGCCCTGGGGATTAGATTTATAAGAATGTTTGGGAACCTGTCATTCGTCCAGTTTTATCTAGATGCGTTTGGTTTTCGTAAATCTATTTATGGCGTAACTATTCAGCTTACGCTCAAATTTGAACGCAATCTGAACAGTTCCAGAGTTCGCTGAATAGTTGCAAAATATTTACATTAGGGGAGTGTTTCGAGATTTCGCGGCTCTCCTTTCACGGTGCGCCAAAGCTGTTTTATTAATCCAAACAGTACTACGAACCACGCGCAGACTGCGACCCAGATCATCAGCTCCGAAATCCATTGCAGTGGCGGAAATTCAGCAGCTAGTCCAAGGCGGCCGCTGGCAACAGAATACATTCCGAGAGGGAATACTAAACTCCACCAGATTGGTTCGTATTTTAACGGCAAACGGTTAACAACATGCTTCCAGAAACTGGCTCTTCGTAGATTTGTGTGGAGCTCATGGAGCCATTTCCAATCCGCCGCAATAAAATAATATGCTATTTCT
>JAESUE010000226.1 GCA_016763235.1 Pseudomonadales bacterium | reverse complement strand
TAAACGATATTTTTAATATCGCCCTTACCCGGCGCAGTTAACAGAACACGCGACACGCCTTTGCATTTAAGATGCTGACCTAGGCCTTCCTCGTCACGCCATATTCCGGTGTTATCAACCACGATAGCATTTTTAATTCCATACTGTTCGTAATCCACACTATCTGGAGAGCTTGAGTAGATAACTTGAATATAATTCCCGTTAGCAATAATTGCATTTTCTTCAGGAAGAATATTCAAGGTACCATGAAAAGGCCCGTGCACAGAGTCGCGTCTCAACAGATTAACCCGTTTCTGGAGGTCGTCATCACTTCCTTTGCGGACTACAATCGCCCTAAGGCGAAGCCCTTGTCCACTACCGGCTTTTTCAATCAGCAAACGCGCCACCAATCGACCTATACGACCGAACCCATAAAGCACGACATCCTGCCCGTCACCTTGAGACTCGGCCTTCTCGCCGATAACATCTTTAACTTCTTCTCTTACAAAATCCTTAACCGAGAGACTGGTTCCAGATTGCTGATATTTTAGAGTCAATTTACCCAAATCAATACGCGATGGGCCTAAATCCAAAGTGGTCAACGCTTCCAGAACAGGGAAGGTATCGTGAACGCTGAGTCCGTTCCCCTCCACTTGACGCACGTATCTGTGCACCTTGATCAAACTGAATACCGAACGATTTATTAAGGGGCGTCCAAATATAGTGGTTGCGACATTGCGATCCCTATATAGCTTCCCGATCAATGGAATCATCGTTTCCGCAACTGCTTCCCGCTCCTTCCATCGCTCAAATATTTGCTCTTGATCAGTAGTACTCACTGCATTTCCCCTAATATTATCTCTGTATTTGCTACCCAAAATTTTCGGCAATTATTATCTTTTTTCCAGCGCACATAAGCAACCAAAACACGAGTAAAAGTGCGCTTTTATTTTCGAACCTAGCGAGCTGATGCATTCTGTCTGATTAACCCCCATAAAAGCAATCTAAAACGTTGACTGCGGCACTTGCCGTCCATTAACAAAAAACCTAGAATCGGGGCGTTTACAACCACAGAGCAGAGCATGCGCCAGAAAACGGCACACCTTACGCTTCACTGGCCGAAATACTGGTTCAACTATCCGCGTCAAGTCAGCAGAACCCAGGTTCACGGCTAACCATTTCAAGGAAAAACAATAATGTTCGCAGTCCCCCTCCCTATTGCACAGAAAGTTTTTGAAGCCATTCTTGTTAAAGATTTCCAAAACCTACTCCCACACATGACGATGGATATCGTTCAAAAGCTTATGGGCATGATGCAAGGCCCCAGCATGGACCTAGAAGAGCTTGTTGAAGAATTAAAGCTAAAAGAAACACAAATTACCGTGAAAGGGCTTATTGTCGAATACAACACACCTCCTGCCAAACTTATCACCGCATGGATTCCTGATGGTGACACCTACAAACTTAAAGACTTCACCTACAAAGCCAACTGGCTTTGGATTTTATTAAATTACTCGAAGGTAAAGCGTATTAAGGATAAAATGGATGCTGCCAAAATGGAGCAAACGGTAGCCTAAAATAACTTAAAATTATCGCCTTTTTTTGCCACACCCATAAACTCCCCACCTATTCATGCTGCGCGCAGTTTTGATATAGACGGGGCTTATATTGATAGGCATCGCTCAAAATAAAGACGATCCTCGGCCTAAATAGACCGACAATGAGCTACTTCCAATTTCCACGCCATCTCATTCAGGCGCTTAACAACCGCCCGCCCTCCTTTCAAAAGCTCCATATCCCAGCACAATCACCTTCTTCGCATAATTTCCGACCATGTTTGGACGAAACATCCCCCTAACAACTATCTCTGATATATAATCCGCCGTGAGCCTGTGGCCCACTCCAGCAGAATAAACAGCATCACACGAGACTACAGGCCCCTAGCACCTAAGTTTTCTCACCAAACACACTTCTTTCGCCAGAGGATAGCGATTTGGCAATGCCCAACCCCATCTTTCCTGATATACAAATCCCTACGAATATTAATGACCATAGAAAATGGGGAGGGTTAAAAGGTTGCGCCGTTGCGCTGGCTATTAGTGAAGCAGCAGCAAAACACAAAGGCATTAGCGTTGTCATAACTGCCGACACCCGCACAGCACAGCACTTAGCCGAGGAAATCTCCTTCTTTAGCGACAGTGGCAACACAACGCTGCACTTCCCCGACTGGGAAATACTTCCTTACGATAATTTTTCACCACACCAGGACATTATTTCTCAACGCCTAAAAGCCCTGCAACAGCTCCCCCAACTAAGCAAGGGGATCCTCATTGTCCCTGTCTCTACAATGATGGCCCGTATTTCGCCCCCCGAACACATCAATCGAAATAGTTTTGTTATAGAGAAACAAGATACCTTCGACCTGCCTTTTTGGCGAAACAAGTTGAGCGTTGCAGGCTATCACGCTGTAGACACTGTTTTCGGGCATGGGGAATATGCAATTCGAGGCTCTATTCTTGACCTTTTTCCAATGGGCAGCAACCAACCTGTGCGCGTGGAGCTATTCGATGATCATGTCGAATCATTGCGACTTTTTGACCCTGATACTCAGCGTTCGAGCGAGGAAGTCGAAAGATTCGAGTTATTACCGGCAAAAGAATTCCCGCTAACACCCGAAGCAATTTCCCGTTTCAAGTCCTCCTGGCGAGAGAGGTTTGATGTCGACCATCGCAATTGCCCCGTCTACCAAGATGTGAGCGAAGGTATCGCCACTGCTGGGCTTGAATACTACCTCCCCTTATTTCATGATCAATGCGCCACACTAGCGGATTATTTACCAAGCTCAACATTGCTCTTCACCTTAGGCGACCTAAGCCAGCCCGCAAAACATTTTTGGGATGAAATCGGAACGCGATATGAAAACCTACGGTTTGATATTACACGACCGCTACTGTCTCCCGCTGAAATAGCACAAGCCCCAGAGCAACTTTTTTCATCGCTAAAAACCTTCCCCAAAATCAGCTTAAGCGAGGATAACTTAGAACAACGCCTAGGAAGCGAAAACTTCGCATCAACGGATGGCGTTGACTTGTACATTAACGCTCACCTTGAGAACCCCTTTAAACCTCTCAACGATTTCCTAGACAGAAAATCAGAACAACCGTCCTCCACCCTCTTTACAGTTGATTCAGCAGGGCGCAGAGAAGGCCTGCTAGAACAGCTACAAAAAATAAACGTTCAGCCCAAGGTTTTTTCCAGTTGGCAAGAGTACCGCAATGATAAAAACTGCCCACTTGCAATGTTGGTGGCGCCGCTTGAAGAAGGTGTAGAGCTTTCCGAGCCACCTCTCTCTATCATCACAGAATCTCAACTTTACGGGCATCAAGTTCAACAAAAACGTCGTCGGAAAAAAGCAAGCGAATCGGCAGACCTGGTGGTTAAAAACCTCACTGAATTAAAAATCGGTGCGCCGGTGGTACACCTAGATCATGGAGTGGGTCGCTATTGCGGTCTGCAGACGCTCGTAATAGATGCTCAGGCAGTAGAGTTTCTCACCCTCGAATACGCCAGTGACGCCAAGCTCTATGTCCCTGTTTCCTCTCTACACCTTATTTCTCGTTATAGTGGAGCGGATGCTGACTCAGCACCACTTCATCGCCTCGGAACAGAAACATGGCAGAAAGAGCGGCGTAAAGCGGCTGAAAAAGCCCATGACGTGGCGGCAGAACTGCTCGACATCTACGCTCGCAGAGCGGCAAAAGAAGGCTACCGCTACGACAAACCTGCCTTGGAATACACCCAATTTTGTAGCGAATTCCCTTTTGAAGAAACACCCGACCAACAATCAGCCATCGAGGCCACCGTTGCCGACATGACCAGCCAGCAACCAATGGATAGATTGATTTGCGGTGATGTAGGTTTCGGTAAAACAGAAGTAGCAATGCGCGCCACGTTTGTCGCTACCCAGAATAACAAGCAAGTCGCAATACTCGTACCCACCACCCTGCTGGCCCAACAACATTACGAAAGCTTTAAGGACAGATTTGCTGACTGGCCTATCAAGGTAGAGGTCCTATCCCGCTTTAAAACGGCCAAGGAGCAACAGGCCACCTTAAAACTTCTCGAAAGCGGCCACGTAGATATC
>JAESUE010000225.1 GCA_016763235.1 Pseudomonadales bacterium | reverse complement strand
TTGAACTTGGCGAAATTGAAAGCCAGCTTGATGCGCTAGATTTTGTTAAAGAAAGTGTCGTGGTTATGGCCATGCATAATAATGAGCAACACCTTGTCGCTTATATTGCCAGCGATGAAAACGTTGAAAGCACATTTATTAAAAAGCTGTTAGCGAACAAATTGCCAGATTATATGGTGCCGAGCGCCATTATTACTTTGGCCGAATTACCCCTTAGCGCCAATGGCAAAGTCGATAGAAAAGCCTTGCCGCAATGGCAGGCCGAAGCGAAGAAACAAAACGCCTTTGTAGCGGCAAGAAACGACACAGAAATTTTTATTTCAGGTCTGTGGTGTGATTTTCTTAAATTGGATACGGTAGGGGTACTGGATAACTTTTTTGAGTTGGGCGGGCATTCGCTTTTAGCAACACAAATTATCTCCCGTATTCGTGAGCGCTACGAAGTGGAAATTTCCTTATCTGAATTATTTGAAAAACCCACAGTAGAAGCCTTGGCCATTGCAGTGCTTGAAGCTGAAATGGCCGATATGGATGATACTGTTTTGCTGCAGTTGCTTGAGGACGTTTAGTTCTTTTATGGAACTAAACTTGCGGGGTTTAAAGTCGCACTAACTATCCCGTAGGTTGGGTAGAACGAAGTGAAACCCAACAATTTCAAACTGAGCTTTGCCACTTGATTATCATTGATGTCGGTGAACAGCTAAGATACTTAAATTCAAATAGCGACAGGGTTAAATAAAGCGCTAGCTCATAATACTAGCATCATAGTTAAATTAAGGTGCAGAGTGTTGGGTTTCACTTCGTTCTCGGCAAGCGCTCCATGCATTGCTCTACCTCCTGCATCCATGCAGTCGTACCCAACCTACGGGGTGTATGCTCCGTGATTTATATCGACTATTTTCACAAGCATAAACTCCGAAACTTTAGTTATTTAAAATAGGTAATTATTGGGTTTCACTTTGTTCTCGGCAACTGCTCCATGCATCGCACTAAAAGTGCCTGCTGTTGGTGCGCTACATGAATACAGCGCACATACTAGAAGGCGTTTAGCTTAACGTTTCATTGCGTTAGCCTAATAAAAAAAAGCCCAGTAAAACCGGGCCAAAGGGAAGTAAGGGGTGTTTGATTTTTAACAGCTGGTTTCCCAACAATTTTCTGTTGCCGCATAAGCCCCATCATCGTCTTTGTCCCAGCCGCGAGCGCCCGTTTGGCTTAGCGTTATATTGCCATCGCCTTCTTGGCCATTGGCGGGGTCCGCCGTTAGGGTATAGGTGGTTGGTGTGGCGACACTAATCGTCAGGTTGTAAAATGTTTGGGAGCCATCAATCGGTGACTTGGTAGAAAAAATGGTGGGTGCGCCAGTGTCTGCCGCGCCAGCTGCGGCGGCTGTATAGGCGCCGGCTGTCATGTAGTGTCGTTCCATTGCTTGCGCCAAACCCTGTAATGCAGACATAGCATCAGTTCTGCGGGCCTTTGATACGCTATTTTGGTATGAGGGCAGCGCAATGGATGCCAAGATACCGATGATAGAAACCACAATCATCACTTCTATTAAGGTAAAGCCCTTTTGTTTTTGCATCGTTTTATCCATAAGTTTACATTAATCGCGTAATAGCTCTGTCCAGCTTAAGGGGCCTTCGCTATTGCCTGCACCCACATTGACGGTGCGTGTATCAATCGTGCCATCTGTACCCGGTGTATATTGCCTTTCACCGAGAATGCCTGTTTTCGAAGGAAGGCCATATTTAAAAGCAGTGCCTATAAAGCCAATATCACTGGAGTTAATCGTTCCATCGCCGT
Organism: Pseudomonadales bacterium; assembly: GCA_016763235.1. Classification (GTDB taxonomy): domain Bacteria; phylum Pseudomonadota; class Gammaproteobacteria; order Pseudomonadales; family UBA3067; genus UBA3067. The sequence goes on along the minus strand of JAESUE010000225.1, from coordinate 15,756 downwards.
TGGCATCGAAGACTGCAAAAGACGGCGCAAGGCCTGAATCAAAATCGAGAGACATTAACCAGCCTCCCCCTGAAATCGCACAGTTTGCTGTATTGGTAATAATGGTGTTAAAGAAGAGTACGCTGCGCCTTAGTAAAGAATCAGCAACGATTCTTTCACCTTCATCAACGGGGCTACCGCCAGCACTGCTTATGTTTACAAGGTCCATATACCAACCATATTGGGTATTCCAGTCGATGGCACTTCCATTAACTTTTCTCTGGTCGCTAGCGGAGACGATTTCCCTTGGCTCCAGATGGCTGCGGGTGCGGGCATTAGTGCCGTTATCCCAGACGGTGTAATACGTCATGCGTCCGTTTGACGAGCTGTTGTCGGTTGATTCGAGGTATTTCCCAGTGCCAAACATAATCAGTAGGTTGGGTGTAGCGGCGCTAGAAAGGATGTTGCTATTTGGGTTTTTCGCAGCGAGTGGGGCAGAGGTAATGGGTTGGGCATTGCCACTGCCGTCTGTTGCGGTAAACAGTTTTCGAATGTTGCTGGCATCGCTCCAATCTGAAGTGTTGGAGCTTGATACGTTAAAGGCCCACATATTGCCTTTTAAGTCACCGGCGTAAATTAAGTCAACAACGCTGTCTCCATCGAGATCAATCATGCGGGGGGTAGATAAGCCATTATCGCTACCCACACCGGTATCTAGCTCTACCCACTCTCCGGCAGTCCAGCCATCGATGCCTTCTTCGATATAAATGATAAAGAGTTTTGCGAAGCCGCCCATGCTGTTGTACCCATTGCCCACAATAGCCGCCCATTTCCCATTGGCCATCATGGCGATACTGGGTAAGCCGTAGGTATAACCGAGGTCGGAATCATCGGCATCGGTAAATTCCCATAAAACAACGTCATCGGCATAGCTCGCGGGGTTGCTGAATTCAGTCGGTTTTGATACGTCGAGTGCAAATAAACCTTTTCCGCCTGCGCGTAAACCGCCTATCAAAATGGTGCGCCATGCACTACTTCCAGAGGCTGCGCGCTTTATATAAACATCGGAAACGACAGGTGTGAGGTCGGTGTAAAATTTGTGGCGATAGGCTTGGTCAGCCAAATAGTGTAAGCCTTCTCCTGCTGTGTCGGAAAAAACACCACTTGGGATATAGGCAAATACTTCTTTCCCTGCCCCTGTGCCACTTAAGGAGGCATTAAAGCCGTGCAGCATGCCATCGTTAGCCCCCACATAAACGATAGGGGTGCGGCCTTGTACGGTACTTGATAATTTATAGGTGGAATATTCGGTACCGCTGGCACCAAATTTGTTGTTGTCAGCGAACTCTGGCCAGTTCATTTCTGGCTTCCCTACATAGATAGGGGTTGAATTCACGATGTCGCCTAAGGCACTGCCCCGTGTTCGATAATCGGTGGCGCTGTTGCCTTCGTTGCTGCGATCGCCGCGTATAAAGTTAAGCAGTGATTGGGCATCGTCATCGTCATTGACGCCACTGCCAACATAGCTAATACCATCGCCATCTTCATCGACACTTCGGTAAAAATCGTCTTTTTGGTCACTGTTGAGGCTGGCCCATAAAAAGGGAATACCTTCGCCAGCGCCAGAATTTGCGGTGTCATCGTAGGTAAAAATGTCTCGATTACTGGGGGCGATGGTTGCCAGTACGCTGCTGGCTTCCCAGCTTGCAGTGCCTATATTTCCGGCATTATCCAGCGGCAGGGCGCTGAGAGTTCCTGTCCAGTCTCCGGTGTCGTAGATGGCTTGGAATATTGCGCTACCCGTATCGAGTTGGCTGGAGTTAAAGGCTACCGAGGCAATGGAGCCCACTTGCGTTTGGATGTTGCTGAATACGGTGGCTAATGCTGTTTTTAGCGAGCTGGTGTTGTTGGTAGTGAAATAGCTGCCGCCGCCTGCTGCTGCAGCATCGGAAAGTAGGGGGTCATTTAGTTCCAGCCCAACAACATGGGTAATGATATTTTGGGTACCGGTTAAGTCATCTCGAAGGTCGATGTCATAGAGGGCGGCGGCAACATCGTCAAAATCTGATTTGTTGTTACTTCCACCATTTAGGCCTTTGTCACTGTCGTCATCATCCCATTTGGCCAAGTCTTCGTTAAAGGTGTCATCGTACTTTAAAGGTTTGCCGTCGGTTAACGAAATAACATAATTACTTTGGCACTCATCGATAATGCCGGGTTTTGATGCGTTTGGCTTGTCAGCGCTAGAATCGGCGTAGGCGGGTTCTTTATTAAACAGGGCATAGGCTTTTTGGTTTGACACGTAGGGCGAGCTGGGAGTGAGGTCAAGATCGAAGCCTTCGACAAAATAACGACCAATCTGTGCTAAAGAGCTTGCCAAGGGGGTATAACCATCGGCCTTTAGCCCGTTAACGGAAGCGGCCAAGGTGGCTCTATTGGTATCCACATCCTGAAGGCCTTCTATCACCTTAGCTCTATAGGAGTTTGACCCAGTACTACGACCACTAGAAAGAGGCGAGTCGTACGCGCTTAGGCCAACATAGGCATTGGTGAACGTATTGGTAAGTAAGTCATTCATGACGGTTTTCATTACATCAATTCGGGAGCTTGTTCCTTTTCGCTTGTTGGCACCAGCGCCAAACTCAGTGGCCGTTGCGGGGCCTGTATTTGCCGTGTTGGAAAAATACCAGTTTAGGTAGTTGCCAGAGTAATAAATTTTCCCTGTTGTGTTGCCGGTAACAAATAGCTGGGCCTTATAGGAAGCTGTGGGATTAAAACAGTAGTTTTTATTATTTTTAGCCCAGCTTTTTTTAGTTCCCCTGGCACCATCACTAAACTGGGCGGTGCCATCAGTATTCACTCTCAGATGATAGGTGTCGCTTGTTGATAAGGTGCTCCTGCCACATGCCCCCCCGCCGTAACTATCGCTTTCGACGTAGGGAGCCTCAGGCAGGATAGCGCCCATAGAGCCAGAGGTGTCGAGAATCATCATAATATTGGGCTTTTCGGCGGCATCCACAATCAGCGGCACATCGGGAAGGTTTAATGCCTGTGAATAGTTCGCGCTCAGCAGTCCACAAAGGGCAATGCTCAAATGACTACGGTTAACTCGTTGCTGATTCTTTTTCATAACAATCACCCAATAAATAAAATGTTACAGACGTTTTCCGTAATGAACTTCTACGATGCGTTCCGCGCTGCCCGAATTCCCCGTTGCGCGTGCGACAATACGAAATGCATTCACATCCCCGCCCCCCGTTGTTTGGCCATAACCGAGCATGTTAACGCCAGACAAATCTTCATCTTCCAGTGCCATTTCCCCCAGGTTCTCAATAAAATATTCAGCAGTCGTGCTGTAACCTTGGGTAGCGTAGGCATTCGATGTAATGACCTTGGGCGCTCCGCCGTTAGTAAGGCCTGTCCACACCGTGTCAATAAATACATTGTTTGGGCCGTTGCCCTGGGAATACAGCCCGTTAGAGCCATCTGCATCGAAAGTTGAAACGGTGCTCAATGTATCAACATAATTTTCGGCATCACGAATGGCCGATTCGGCCACTTGTAATGACACCTGGCCTTGGAAAGTTGCATCGGCCATTTTATTTTGCATTAGCACGGTGCGATTGCTGGTGACAGTTAATACAGTGAGCATCAACAAAATCATTAAGCTGACTGCGAGTACCGCACCGGATTGATGTTTCTTATTCATAAATTTAGTTCCTACAACAAACGATTTCGAATGGTTGAAGTGATGGAATATTCGCGCCGCAAGGGCTCACCGCCAACGATATTGTCGTTGGGGCTTTCTATGGTCAGCGTAATACGAACAGCAATGGCATTATCCAGTGTGACAACGCTGGAATCTGCCCAACGGTTGACCGAACCGTTACTATTGGTATCGTCCCCGTAGACCAATTGCATATCGACAACGTTAGGGATTATTTCGTCTGCGCCGCCTGGTAGCTCAGGTTGGTAGCGATACAAAGAGGTGGTGCCGGGAATACTGCCAGTGCCGATAAAATAGGTTTTTGTATAGGGCGATGAAATGACTGCATCGTCGGTATAGGTCTGGGATAAATTTTTGATGAGGTTGTCAATATTGCCAACAGCAGGAAGGTTTCCTGTTGAATGGATGATGTTGCCACTAGTAGAGGTATTTTGGTTAGTATTGCTGAAAAAATCCCCACCTTTACAATTAGTGATCAATATCAGCATGCCCTTAGGTAGATTTGCACCGGTGTTAATATGGATAGTGGCGGCATTAACGTTCATATAAGGTGTTTGAATTTTCACGCCATCTAGGGGTGATGCGCCTCTAAAAGTGATGGTGTCGGAGCCATCAAGCACGTCGATAGTGTTGATTGCCACTCCGCTGGCCACATTATTTTGACCGTCAAGGCCTGTGGCGCTTGTTGGGTTGTGAATATCTGCATTGTAGTCTAAGTCGCTGGTTTTCAAGTGATTAAGGATGTCGCCAGTTGGCGCGCAGCCCCAGTAATCCGCCATGCGAATATCTTTTGCCATCATATCTAAACCAATACGCCCGCTCTCTTGCACGCGGGCACTGGCATCAACCACCCGAATACTTTGGCTATTTGCGGTGAATATCTGAACAACACCAACAATAAGCATAATGCCCAGACCATTGGCAATCATCAGCTCAATTAAGGTGTAGCCCTGGTGTTTGTGTTGGGTCGATCTGCTGTGTTGTAAAATATGTCGCATGGGTTCTGCTCTTAGAGTTGAAATTCAATGCTAAGGGTTTGGTCGGTGATATTACCGCCGGCATTGTTACGATCTTGTTCCTTCCAGGTGACGGCAACGGTATAAATCCCTGCTGCCAGCGATACTTCGCCTGCTGCACCGGGCCCGAGGCCTCTTGCTGATGTCGGGCTATTGGGCGTGCTGGGGCTGTTATTGGCAAAAGAGTTATCGATCATGTCATTCCAAATAAAGGCATCGTATTGGGCCAGAATTGCAAAAGAGCAGCCGCCGCTACAGTCGGTGCCGGGGTCGGTTTCGCTTCCATTTACATTGTTGTAACTACCGGCTGCAACGGCCGCAGGGTTGGCGCGCATACGTTCCACCATGTCGTAGACGTAGTAACTAGCAAGAGAACGCAGCTCGGCGTTGTTCACATTTTTAGCACTGATCAGCTGCATCGAAATCAGCCCCATTATTCCAATGGAGACAATGATTAACGTAACCAGCACTTCGATTAAGCTGAAGCCCTTGTTGTTTGATGGCATACGGTTTGATGTCATTTGATCTCTTCTCCTAGGGGCACGTCACATCAGATATATACGTTAAGCCCGACACTAAAAGCGTAATAGTGCGACCCGTTTCACCGGTTCTGTCATCACAAATTGTGAGTACGTCTGCGGTATTGACAAGCCCCGAACCGTTAAATGCAAAAGAACTGTTGCTGCCACCGCTGTTGATGGTCATGGAGTTATGAATCGGCTCCCAAAGGCGTAGTTCTTCGCCTGCATCCCAACTATTAGCGGTGCCACCGGTTTGATCTACCCAAGCAACAAGGCCACCGTTTGCGCCTTGCGTTCCAATACGAACAGTATTGCCACGTTTAACGGCTTCAGTGCGGGTGTAAGCAAAGGCACCCAACAAAGCATTTGCTTCGCTGCGCATACGACTGTTTTTTGTCATGTTGGTAAAACTGGGTGTAGCAAGTGATACCAGTATCCCCGCAATAGCAATAACCACCATGAGCTCGATAAGCGTAAAGCCTTTATCTAATCGATTTTTAGAGGGTATTTTTTTGGAACACCCTATTATTTGCCAATTTGTCATCTGCTCACTTCGCGAATAAATTGATGGAAATGCACTTCTATAAACTTAACTATAGGTGATTAAATAACAAGCAGAGGTTAAATAAAGTGACGGAGGTGGCACTATTGGGTAACGGAGTGTTACGTTTGTAACGAGTGTGAAACGTAACGAATCGTATTTTGTTGAAACCGTGAAGCGTGGCAGTTAAAAAATATCATTTATATTTATAATGCCTTTCGTGAAAGGCAATCTAACAATGCCAATTGGCTGTATTTTGAGTATAGTTCATATCTCAAGTTTCGGAGTTCATATTTGCCTCAAAATACGACATCAATCACGGGGTAGCTACGGAATTTTCTATGCCATTTTTAACACCGGGACTTGACTTGCTAGTATACTTACAAACAACTTCTTTTAATTACATCAGTTCGCTTTTATGGATAACAAAATACTTGCGGCCAAACTGGCCAGCCTCTCTCCCACCCAGCGTGAAACGCTGCTCTTAAAAATCCGCGAGTACAAAGGGAAAAGTGCCGAAGCTTCTGGGCAGTCACGCATTAAAGTCACTGCGCGTGGTGCGCAAATTCCCTTGTCATTTCCGCAGCAACGCTTATGGTTTCTGGACCAATTTGAAGGGCAAAACCCCCGTTACAATATGCCTGCTGTATTGCGGCTTGAGGGTGCGCTAAACCTTAATGCGCTGAGCAAGGCGTTTGCTGCCATTGTGGCGCGCCATGAAATATTGCGTACGACTTTTCGGGAGGTAGAAGGTGTTGGGCAACAGCTTATCGCTGAGCATCTTGATATTCCATTTGGTTTTGAAGATTTTAGCTCGAAAAGTGAAGAACAAAAAAAACAATACGCTGAAACATTTTTTAAACACTGTTTTGATTTATCGGTGCTTCCCCTATTTCAACTGCGGGTATTAAAAACAGGCGCAAACGAACACCTCATACTCTTAAACTTCCACCATATTATTTTTGATGGTTGGTCGGTGGGGGTATTCAGCCGTGAATTAGAAACGTTTTATAATGGCTTTCACAAAGGCAACGATGCTGCGCTTACGCCATTGGAAATTCAATATGCCGATTTTTCTCATTGGCAACGTGAATATATTAATGATACCCGTATAGAAAAAGAATTAGATTTCTGGCGAGTTTATTTAGACGATGCGCCTGAATTGCAATTACCTCTTGATATCCCCCGTGGCGAAGAAATAAATTCTGAGGGTGCGCGTTTTTCCGTTACATTGTCTTTATCCTTAAGTAATGAATTAAAAAAACTAAGCCAAGAGCAGGGTGTTACCGTTTACAGCTCGTTATTGGCAGTTTTTATGCTGCTTTGTTCCCGTTATAGCGGGCAAGCTGATGTGGTGGTGGGTAGCCCGGTGGCTAACCGTGATAGAGGTGAAATTGAAACGCTGATTGGCTTCTTTGTGAACAGCCTGGCATTACGCCAAACGATTAATCCAGCACAAAGTTTTTTGCAATTGCAGCGGTCTTTACAAAATAATTTGCGAGAAGTGTGGCAGCATCAATCTTTGCCGTTTGAGAAGTTGGTCGATGAACTAAATGTGCCACGGGTAAAAAATAAAACCCCTATTTTTCAGCACCTGTTTGTTTGGCAAGGTGACGAGTCCATCGATATTAATCTTGATGGCTTGAAGGTGTTTCCTGGGTCGCCAGAACTGAATGTTGCGAAATTCGACCTTACGTTAACGCTATGTGACAAGGCAGGGAAAATTGAAGGCGAGATTGAATATCGCAGCGCCTGTTATAAAGTGGAAACAATAAAACGTTTTGCCGAACACTTTGAAAATTTGGTCGAGCAAGTTGTTGCACAGCCGAATGTTTGCCTTGGTGATTTTAGCCTGCTAACAGAGCAGGAGGTGAAACAGCTTGAATCCTTTAACGCACCATCACCCCTTGCTGACTGGCAAGAAAAAACGCTGGGAGAGCGTTTTGAAAAACAGGTAGAGTTTTTTCCTGATCATATTGCCGTATCTTTCGGTGAGCAGCGTCTTTCTTATCAGCAGCTTAATGCCCGCGCTAATCAATTGGCCCACTTTTTAACTGAACAGGGGGTGGCAGAAGGCACGCGTGTCGCACTTTATTTTGAGCGGAGTATTGATTTAATCGTCGCCATTGTTGCAGTTTTAAAATGTGGCGCTGCGTATGTTCCCGTTGACCCTGGCAGTGCAGCGGTACGAAATAAAATGATACTGGACGATGCCAAGGTAACGCTGCTATTGGCTGATAAGGACTATGTTCACGATTATGTTCACGGGAATGTAAACAGTATTAATATTTCGACATTGCGAGAAAAGCTTGCGGCTTATTCCTGTGAAAATCCACTTCGGTATGCTCAGCCCTTTACCCAGGCGTATATGATTTATACCTCGGGCACCACGGGGAAACCGAAAGGCGTGCCGATTAACCATTTTAATGTGTTGCGATTATTTAGCCAAAGCAGCCCTCCTTTTGATTTCTCAGAAAATGATTGCTGGACATTATTTCATTCTTACGCCTTTGATTTTTCAGTATGGGAAATATGGGGTGCTTTATTGTTCGGTGGCCGATTGGTGATTGTCCCTACTGAAACAAGCCGTGATCCAGCGTTATTTTATCATCTGCTTGAATCAGAGCAAGTCACGGTGCTTAACCAAACCCCCTCAGCATTTAATCAACTGGTTACGATTGATCAAGAACAAGCCGCCGCGCAACTCGCTTTGCGTTATGTGGTGTTTGGTGGCGAGGCTTTAAACTTCCCATTATTAAAACCCTGGGTTGATCGCTACGGTTATGAGCAGCCAAAACTCATAAACATGTATGGGATTACTGAAACCACTGTGCATGTCACCTGGCATAGGATTGATGAAAAAGATTTTCTCAATCCTATTAGCAATGTTGGTCGACCACTTGCAGATTTGAAAATTTGTTTGCTCGACGAAAGTGGGCAACAAGTCCCCTTGGGAGCAATCGGTGAAATTTTTGTGGCAGGGCGTGGCCTGAGTGAGGGGTATTGGCAACGGCCAGAATTAAACGCTGAACATTTTATTGAAAAAGAATTAGCGGGCCGTATTGAGCGCTGGTATAAAAGTGGCGATTTGGCTTATTACACCCATGAGGGTGACTTGATTTATGCAGGTCGCAATGACGAGCAGGTAAAAATCCGTGGTTACCGTATTGAGTTAGGGGAAGTCAATGCACAACTGAAATCCTGCGCGGCGGTGCGTGTTTCTGCGGTGATCAGTGATGAAAATAACAAGCAGTTATTGGCCTTTGTTGTATTGGCTGACAAGCCAGAAAAAAATACGCCAGATTGTATTTCTGATATACGGAAAGAGTTGGCAGAAAATCTACCGCAATATATGCAGCCTGCTTTTATTTATCTTCGTGCCGATTTGCCCTTAACCCATAATGGTAAAATTGATAAAAAACAATTGCTCGACCAACATAAAAATACGCCAGTTCATACGGCGTCTAATCCTCTTGCTTGTGCGCATGTGGCACCGCGTAATGTGATTGAAGAACAGCTAGGAAGAATATGGCAAGAAGTGCTTGCTTTGGAATGGGTGGGTATTTTTGATAATTTCTTTGAGCTGGGCGGTGATTCTATTTTGTCGCTGCAAATTATCAGTCGCGCTAAAAAAGCCGGTGTAATAATTAGTGCAAAACAGTTGTTTGAGTTTCAAACCATTGCAGAACTTGCGGAGGTGGCAAAAACATCCGCTGAAAATATTGTTGCTATACAAGGTGCCTTGCGTGGTGATGTAACGCTGAATCCAATTCAGCACTGGTTTTTTGATAATCTGGCCGAGAATAAAATCGCGCATCCTGATTATTGGAACCAGTCGCTTATTTTTAAATTAAATGCAACATTCACCGTTGAGAAGTTAGCGGCGGCTTGGGATAAAATCCTGATTAAACATGACCAGTTGCGTTGTTCTTTTAGAAAAGACGACTCTGGCTGGGTGGGCTATTTTAACGAAGTTTCCGATATAAATTCTCTCGTTGTCGAGCAGCATTGCGAAGAGCAAGCGTTGCAATCCGTGACGCAACAATATGAAGCAGCCTTAACTATAACAACAGGCCCATTGCAGCAGGTTGTTCTGTTGCACTGTGCAGATCAGGATTATCTTTTTATTACTATTCACCATTTGTTGGTGGATGGTGTGTCGTGGCGCATTATTCTTGATGATTTGCAGGCTCTGTTACGTGATCTAAAAACGGACTTGGGTTTGAAAAGTACGTCCTTTCTTGAAGCGAATAATTTTTTAAACGACATTTCAGAAAATAAAGAATTCGAGCAACAAATTCCTTATTGGGAGCAGCATCTATTAAACGGTGATCGTTTATTTGCCAATAAATTGCTGCCGAAAAGTGGTGCTCTACGGGCAAGCGAGCAGAGGAGTCTCGGTAGTGAAATCACCCAAAATCTTATTCAAGAAAGTGTAAAAAACTACCGCAATTATGTGAATGAATTGTTGCTGGCAGGTTTGTTACTAAGTGTACAAAAGACCAATAACCTTGATTCTCTCCGTATTGACTTTGAAAGCCACGGGCGCACATTAAACAATGAGAATATGGATTTATCTCAAACCGTTGGTTGGTTTACGGCGCTTTACCCGCAGCGTTTTAGTTTGTCACAAAAATCCTCTCTCGGTGACATGCTGATTGCAGTGAAAGAGCAGTTGCGAGCGGTTCCTCAGCAGGGTTTGGCGTTTGGCTGGTTAGCTCGGCAGGGTAAATGTACTGATTTAAACAATAATTCTGCAGAGTTACTGTTTAATTATTTAGGGCAGGTGCGCCAGCAAAGTAATGATCTTTTTGAATGGACGAATTCGGTTTCGTTACAGCAGATTTCTGCAGGCAATGCAGCGCTTTATCCTTTAGAAATTAACCTTGCTATACAAGAAGATGATTTATCTATTAGCTGTTCTTATGATGCCCAACGATTTTCTGCCGATACCATCGGAAATTTTCTAGACGTGTATTGCGAAGCACTTAAACAACTGAGTGTTTATTGCGGGGATGCCAAACATTTTGCCTATTCTCAAAGTGATTTCCCCTTGTTGTCTTTGTCTGATGATGAATTAAATCACGTCTGTGCGACCTTAACGCGGCACGATGAATATCGACAACTGGAAAATTTGTATCCTTTATCGCCGATGCAGGAAGGCATGTTATTTCATGCTCTGCATGATGAAAGTGGCGAAACCTATTTTGAACAAATGACGATTGAAATCAAGGGTGATCTTGATAAAGATGCGTTGCAACAAGCGTGGGAATTAACGCTGAAAAAACATCCCATTTTGCGAACCGGTTTTATTTGGGATGAATTGCCACAGGCCTTTCAATTTGTTCGCAGTGATATTAATAAAGCCATTCAATTTTATCCCATAGGGGATAAACAAACCCTGCAAACGTTGTTGGCAGATGAGCGTAAAGCCGGTTTTGATTTAGGCCGGGCGGGTTTGATTCGAATGGGTATTATGCCTCTTCGCTCTCAGGCGGTTTATTTAATTTTTAATTTTCATCATTTGATATTAGATGGTTGGTCTGTTTCTTTGGTGTTAACGGATTTATTTCGATTTTATCGCGGTTTTCTGGCGGGAGAAAAACCTTCCTTTCAATCTGGCCCAGCCTATGAGCCCTTTATTCGCCATTTGATGAATGAAGACCCGCAAGCTGCCGATGCCTTTTGGCGCGAACAGCTAGAGGGTTTTGAGCGCGCCACGTCACTTCCTTATGTTGAAAATAAGTGGTCGGAAGAAAATAGATCTGATGATGTGGGTTACGAAACAGAAGTCTGCTGTTTTTCTGAAACCTTGACGCAAAATTTGGAAAATTTCAGCAAGCGGCATCACCTCACCTTAAATACTCTTTTTCAAGGTGCCTGGGCTTATTTATTGAGCCGTTATGCCGGCGATGAAAAAGTGGTGTTTGGCACGACGGTTTCGGGGCGGCCTGCACACTTGCCGCAGGTAGAACAAACCGCTGGTATGTTTATTAATACGCTGCCTTTTAGTGTGGTAGTACCGAGTGGCCCACTGCAAGAAAATGCGCTCACGATTTTGCAATGGTTAGAAATAATTCAACATCAAAATGTCGCCATGCGACCTTATGAATCGACGTCCCTCAGTGCCTTGCAGCGTTTGTGTGGTTTAGGCGGTGGCGAGCACCTTTTTGAATCTATTGTGGTGTTTGAAAATTACCCTGTGGACCAAGCCTTGTCTTCTGCCGAAATGCCTTTTGAGGTGGGGGATGTCGAAGCGGTGTGGAAAACTAATTTCCCCTTAGCGCTGATTTTTGTTCCTGGCAAACAGCTGACGATGAAAATCTCTTATCAGCGAGAATTGTTTGCGCAAAACAATATTCAGCGAGTGATGTTACAGCTTCAACATACATTGGAAAACTTTCTCGAAAAAGCCGAAAAGCCGGTGCAGGAAATTAGCCTGCTGGAGAAAGCAGAACGCGTGCGAATGTTGCAAATTTGGAACCAGACCATTCGCCCCTATCCCTCTGAAAGCCACATCGGGGCAGAGTTTGATGCGATGGTTTTTGTTTCGCCTCATCACACTGCGCTTTGGAGTGATGCGGAGGTGGTTTCCTATCAATCGTTGGCCAAGCGTGCGAATCAATTGGCGCATTATTTGGTGGCGCAAGGGGTGGGCGCTGAAACCGTCGTGGCTTATTGTGGTGAGCGCTCGGTGAATTTGTTTGTGAGTTTGTTGGCCATTGTGAAAGCGGGTGGTGCCTATTTGCCTCTCGACCCGCATTATCCCGATGAACGTTTGTTTTACATGCTGGAAAATGCCGAAGCAAAATTGATCATTTGCAGTACCGAGCAGCGATCGCGTTTTGAGGTTTTGTCTGTTCCGATCATCGACGATGCAACTCGCTACGAACAACAGTCTAGCCAATCACCGGAAATCCCCATGCGTGCAGACCAGTTGGCGCTGGTCATTTACACTTCCGGTTCTACCGGGCAACCCAAGGGCATTGAATTAACCCACCGTAATGTTTTACGTCTGGTGAAAAACAGCAACGTGGTGGCCTTTAGCGCCGCAGATACTTTGTTGCACTATGCACCGATTGCTTTTGATGCCGCTACTTGGGAAATTTGGGGCGGTTTGTTGAATGGCGTGAAACTGGTTTTGGCACCACCGGGTCATCTTGACCCAGAGCAATTCGGGCAGTTGGTCGATTCACAGGGCATTAGCCATGTATTTTTAACCACGGCATTGTTTCATACCATGGTGGAATTTAATCCGGAAGCCTTGGGGAAACTCAAGGTGGTGATGACGGGGGGCGAAGTCGTTAACGCGGCGAAGGTGCGGGATTTGTTAAGCGCTTACCCCCAGCTGCGGTTTGTTAATCTTTATGGGCCAGCCGAAAATACTTCCGTAACAAGTTATTATGCAACGCAAAATGCCGAAGACATTGCTCAGTCGGTGCCCATTGGCTGGCCTGTCTCGAATACGCAGGTGTATATTCTTGATCAAAATTTACAGCCTTTGCCGGTGGGCATGGTGGGTGAGCTGTGCACCGCTGGTGATGGTGTGGCAAGGGGTTATCGTTTTAAACCTGAGCTGACCCGAAAGGCTTTCGTGCCAAATCCCTTTGCCAAAGTGCATGGCCATGGGCCAGTGCTGTACCGCAGCGGTGATATGGCGCGTTATCAAAAAGATGGCACCATCGAATTTCTTGGGCGGCAGGATTATCAGGTTAAAATTCGTGGCCAGCGTATTGAGTTGGGTGAGGTGGAAGCCGCTATTAAGGTGGCGGCGGGTAAAACAGCGGCGTGCCAGTTGCGCGATGTGGTGGTGCGCGCGCAAAAATCAGCGCGTGGCAGCCAGTTAATTGCCTGGGTGGTATTGGATGATGCGGCCCAGCTGGACGACTTGAAAACCACGGCGGCTGAGTTGCTGCCCGCGTACATGGTGCCGAGTTTTTGGAGCAATCTAGAGCAGCTACCTTTAACGCCGAATGGCAAAGTGGATCATCGTGCCTTGCCAGAACCGGAGCGCATTTATGCGCCTCAGCGTTTGCCTCACACCGAGATGGAAAAGACCCTCGCGAAAATCTGGGAGACACTGCTGGGTCTTCCTCAAGTAGGGCTGCACGACAACTTTTTTGCCCTGGGTGGCGACTCTATTTTATCCATTCAGGTGGTGAGTCGAGCCAAACGCGCAGGCATTCGTTTTTCCACCAAACAACTGTTTGAAAATCAAAGCATTGCCGAGTTGGTTAAGGTGGCAGGTTGTGCAGAAAGCCTTGTCGCTCAGCAAGATGCGCTCACCCAAAGCGCCGCACTTACGCCTATTCAGCACTGGTTCTACGAACAATCTTTTGCCCATGCCGAACACTGGAATATGTCCTTATTATTGCAGCCAGCATCGGGTCAACACGGTGAAACCGATATTGCGCAAGCGATTGCTGCCACGGAACAAGCCCTGCGTGCCTTAGTCAGCCAGCACGATAGTTTGCGGGCTATTTATCCTCAGGGTGAGCAACAATACCTGCCGTTGGATTGGTCGCATCCGCAAATGCAGAAAGTGTTTTCTGTGGAAGAACTACCCGCCGGAGAGCCTGCGCTGGCGGAGGCATTAAACGCCGCCCAAGCCAGCCTTGATTTGGAACAAGGGCCCTTGTTCCGTGCTATTTGGTACACCATGAACGAGCAACATCGCCTGTTGATCGTGGCGCATCATCTGATTATGGATGGCGTTTCTTGGCGTATTTTGTTGGAAGATTTAGCGCTGGCCATGGCACAGCAGGCAGAAGACAAAGCCATTAATCTGGGTCGAAAAACAACCGCTTTCGCCCATTGGAGCGAACGACTCTGGCACTATGCGCAGGACGATGCAGTATTAGCCCAAAAAGCCTATTGGCAGCGTTTCTCTCAGGAAAAAATCCCCACTATTCAAGCGGATCTTGTGGCCGATGGCGCAGCGCAACAAAATCTCGCAGAGCATACCCAAAGCCAGACTTTCTTATTGGATGCAAACCGCACTGAACAACTGCTACGCCAAGTGCCCAAGGCTTTTCAGACTGAAATCAGTGATTTACTGTTAACCGCACTAATAGAAACCCTCGATGAAATTCATCATGAACAAGGCCAGAATACGGGCGCGCACCTTATCGCTCTTGAAGGTCATGGCCGTGAATTTCTGGGTGAGCAATATGATACCTCGCGCACCGTGGGTTGGTTTACGACGCTTTATCCGGTGTTATTGCACAGCAAGGGTGGCAATGATTGGGGCGATAAAATCAAAAGCCTCAAGCAACAGTTACGAGAGGTGCCAGGCAATGGTCTGGGGTATGGGCTGCTGCGTTATCAGCAGCAACATATGTTGGAAACCGGTGATATTGCGGATGCAGACAGCACTTTCGAAGCATCCGCTGAGGCCCAAGTTAGCTTTAACTATCTGGGGCAAACCGGTGGTTTATTCAACGAGAGCCAGTACTTTCAAGTGGCAGAAGAAAGCCCCGGTCAGGAACGCTCAGCAACATCGCACCAGCCTTATTTGCTCGATGTCGCCGGAATCATCCAGGCAGGGGAAGGCGGCGCGCAGTTACAAATCATGTGGCGTTATAGCGACCAGCTATTTTCAAACGAGCTGATGACACGCTGGGTGGGGCAGTATCAACGCCACCTTGAAGCCTTGATCGATTATTGTTTAAACCCTCAGCATGGCGGGCGCGTTCCCGCTGATTTCCCCTTATTATCCTTATCGCAAGGCGAGGTAGATTCCCTTCTTCCTCAGCCTCTTGACGTGGAGGCCATGTACCCTTCTGCACCGCTGCAACAAGGTTTATGGTTTCATCATAAGCTCAATGAGGGCGGGGTTTCTTACTTCGAGCAGCAAGTGGTAAGCCTCGAAGGTGATCTGAACCTCGACCTATTAGAACAAGCGTGGCAGCAAATATGCGCTCGGCACAGTATTTTTCGCACCGCCTTTATTGAAGCCGGCGATCAACCTGT
>JAESUE010000224.1 GCA_016763235.1 Pseudomonadales bacterium | reverse complement strand
TTATGCCATGGCCGTTTTCCAGCTTAGCGAAGAAATCAAAAGCGCAAAGTCTAAGAAGGGTTAGGAAAATCAATGTCTAGATATGCCGAAAAAATAACTAAGCCAGGACTATTTTACCGCAATCAAAAGCGCATAACTCAGCCCTTGGTTTTCGGTATTCTATCCATCTTATTACTAAGCCTTTCTGCTTGCGTGTCCCCGCCCAAATCCTCGCCCAACACCGCTATAAAAGACAGCGCTCCAAAGGTACACTTTGACCCGTCTAAAGTTAAACTAGCCACCCCCCGGCAAGAACCTCGCAGCCGATACGGCAACCACAGCCCCTACACCGTTTTCGGCAAACAGTACTCTGTTTTAGCCAGCGCTGAAAACTATAAGGAAAAAGGCGAAGCGTCCTGGTACGGCACGAAATTCCACGGCAGAAAAACCTCCAGTGGCGAACCCTACGATATGTTCAAGATGACAGCGGCACATAAATCCTTGCCTCTGCCCAGTTATGTAAAAGTTAGAAACCTTGAAAACAATCGCGAAATTATTGTCCGCGTCAATGATAGAGGCCCCTTCCACCCAGGGCGAATTATTGATTTATCTTATGCGGCAGCGCACATTTTGGGTATCGCAAATAAAGGAACAGGCAAGGTGGAAGTAGAGGTCATCACTGCTGCAAAAAGTAAGCGCATCGAAACGACGCAAAACATCTCGCAGCAATCAGCGCCCACCGCCAATACTTCTGGCCTGCTTTACGTGCAAGTGGGTGCCTACAGCGACCTTCAAATTGCCCAGTCGGTACAAAAGAAGGTGCTATCCATCACCCAGCACCCGATTAGCATCCATCGCATACAGCGACCGCAACAAGTTCTACACCGTGTATTGATTGGCCCATTGATTAACCGAGAACAAGGTAATGCCTTGGCTGTCACACTTCGCCAACAAAAAATTGGTGATGCCATTGTGAAACAGCTATGAACTGTGTAAGTTTCCGTGCTAGTTCTTATAACGATTTAAAACGTCTCTCTTTCAAGCACAAATATTCTATGATGAAACAAAGTAAAAAATTCTATACCGGTTTTCTTTTCGTCGCTCTAATGCTGGCTGTTTCGCAGGCTTTTTCCGCCGGCCCTTCTTTGATCCCCGCACCTCCCCAGGTTGCAGCGAGCTCCTACCTGCTAATGGATGCAAATACCGGGAACATCATTGTGGAATACAATGGCCAACAACAACTGCCTCCTGCCAGCCTCACTAAAATGATGACTGCGTATGTGGCCTCTCATGAACTGGCTAAAAAGAATATTACTAAAGAAGATACTGTCAGAATAAGTATCAAAGCATGGAAAACCGGCGGCTCTCGCATGTTTCTTAAAGAGGGCTCTACCGTTTCTGTAAAGGAATTACTGAAAGGGATTATTATTCAATCGGGTAACGATGCCAGTGTTGCTCTCGCCGAACATATCGCCGGTAGTGAAGATGCCTTTGCCGACTATATGAACCGCTACGCAGAAAATTTAAATATGTTTGGCACACACTTTCGCAATGCCACTGGCTTACCCGCTACAAATCACCTTACCACTGCATCAGACCTTGCGATTCTCGCACAGGCCATCATTAACGAGTTCCCCCAGCACTATAAGTTCTACTCCGAAAAAAGCTTCACTTACAACGGTATCAAACAGCCCAATCGTAACCTTCTGCTCTGGAGAGACTCCAGTGTCGACGGCCTAAAAACTGGGCACACCCAAGAAGCTGGTTATTGCCTAGTGGCCTCTGCTAAAAAAGGAGACATGCGCCTAATTTCCGTGGTTATGGGGACAAAAAGTAACGAATCCCGCGCAGCAGAAAGCCAAAAACTGCTGACCTACGGTTTCCGTTTCTATCGTACCGTCGTCCTCCAAGAAGCCCATCAGGAAATCAGCAAAACCAAGCTATGGATGGGCGCTCAGGACGAATTAAAACTGGGTGTAAATGAAAGAGTACAGGTAACGATTCCTCGCGGTAAAAAAGATTTCGTCATCAGCAGCCTCACTATTGAAGAGGAAATTAAAGCCCCTATCAAAGCCGGTGATCGTCTCGGTACGCTCACCCTTTCTCTCGATGGCAGCACGCTGGCAAAACTGCCTTTAGTTGCACTGGAAGATGTAGAAAAGGGCGGCTTATTCAAACAGCTAATTGACTATTTAATTCTTCTCATCAAGAGCTTTCTTTGATTAAGACGCCGCGAAATAGCGTTGTTTACCTAAACGGAAGCTTTATTCCTCAGCAGGATGCAAAAATATCCATTTTGGATCGTGGTTTTCTCTTCGGTGATAGCATCTACGAAGTCATTCCTGTCTATCAGGGTGTGCCCTTTCGATTATCTCAGCACTTACAGCGCCTGCACTACAGCCTCGATGCCATCAAGCTTGTGACTCCTTTTACGG
Source organism: Pseudomonadales bacterium (assembly GCA_016763235.1). Taxonomy (GTDB): domain Bacteria; phylum Pseudomonadota; class Gammaproteobacteria; order Pseudomonadales; family UBA3067; genus UBA3067. The sequence goes on along the minus strand of JAESUE010000224.1, from coordinate 4,520 downwards.
ATGAGGCCTGGACAGAAATTATCCACAGCCTAGTGGCACATAATGGCCATGGCAGTCAATCCATCTACCTGCAAATCACACGCGGCGCTGCAAGCACTCGTGACCATGCCATACCCGCCGACATTAAGCCCACCGTGCTGTTAATGAGCAGCCCTTTAAGCACCCCTTCCCTGGAGCACGTTGAAGCCCCCTCGGCCCTCACTGCTATTTGTGTCAATGACTTCCGCTGGGGGCATTGCGATATCAAGTCTACCTCCCTGCTTGCCAACGTCATGTTACGCCAGCAAGCTCAAGAAGCCGGTGTAGACGAAGCCATCCTCATTCGAAATGGCCAGCTCACAGAAGGCTCAGCCAGCAATGTTTTTATTGTCAAAGACCAGATAGTGCTCACTCCCCCCAAAAGCGAATACCTACTGGGCGGCATCACTCGGGACTTGTTAATTGAAATCATGGCCCAACATCACATAGAGTGCCGGCAAGAAAGCATCCCACAACAAGCTCTAGTGGAGGCGGATGAAATTTGGGTGACAAGCTCGGCAAAAGAACTCGCACCGCTGACGTCTCTCGATGGCTTAGCCATTAACCAAGGGCTGCCAGGACCACTGTGGAAAAAGGTGGCCGAACTGTATATATCCTTTAAACGCCAACTCTGTGTCCCCAAACTCGCTTAACGAAAGAAAATGTACTGACATGACTATGACATTAGATGAATCCCTTTGGGACTTTCCCTGCCAGCTGCCACTCAAGATTTTGGGCCCAGCCGAGGCACCGCTCAAGCCTGCGGTCGAAATCATTGTTCTACGCCATGCGCCGGAATTCGACATTAGCAGCATCACCGTTCGCATGAGCCGTACTGGCAAGCATCAATCCATTAGCATCGATGTGTATGTGGAGCGCAAAGAACAAGTGCTCGGCCTCTATACAGATCTCGCTAAGCACCAGGAAGAAACGGGACATATCTCCCATGTGCTGTGATATTCAAACTGGGGAAATTCCAAGCCAAGAGATTCATTGATGTCACTCATAGTCCGGCAGCTGGGCGTTCAACCCTATCAACCCATCTGGGAAGCCATGCAACGCTTCACCAACGAGCGCACAGATGCCACGCAGGATGAAATCTGGTGCCTGCAACATACGCCCGTTTTAACCCTAGGCCAGGCCGGTAAAGAAGAGCATTTGCTTAACCCAGGAAATATTCCCGTTATCAAAGTCGACCGAGGTGGGCAAGTGACTTACCACGGCCCGGGGCAACTCGTGTGCTACCTGCTGATCGACTTACGCCGCCACGGCATTGGCCCACGCCAGTTCGTCACCCATATTGAAAACTCGCTTATCCACTTGCTGCAGCATTATAATGTGCACGCGCAAAACCGCCCCGATGCGCCAGGCGTGTATGTCGATAACACCAAAATTGCAGCATTAGGTTTACGTATTCGCCGTGGTTGCTCTTTTCACGGCCTGAGCCTTAATATCGACATGGATCTCAGCCCTTTTCACACCATCAACCCCTGCGGCCATGCAGGCATGGTTGTCACCCAACTCAAACACTTTGTACCGGACATTTGTTTTGCTGAGGTAGAGCAAAATTTAATGGAAGAATTGCGAAAAACCCTCAACTATGACTCCCTGACCCTGCAAACAGAACAACTCCCCTATGACTGATACCCTTAATTCTTCCGACTCCAGCTCTAAACCCAGCGCCAAACCCCGCAAACGCAAGGCCAGGGTAGAACCCGGCGTAAAACAGCGCGGCCAAGAAAAAATGGCGCGCATTCCGGTTAAAATCGAACCCACGGAAAATACACCCCGAAAACCCGACTGGCTGCGAATCCGTCTTCCTGCCAGCAATCACGGTGTGCAGCGCATAAAGAGCCTGTTACGCAAACAAAAACTGGCGACAGTCTGCGAAGAAGCGTCCTGCCCAAACCTCCATGAGTGTTTTAGCAGCGGCACGGCCACCTTTATGATCATGGGTGAAATCTGCACCCGTCGCTGCCCCTTCTGCGATGTCGCCCACGGCCGCCCCCTCCCATTGGATGAAAACGAAGCCCAGCACCTGGCCGAGTCCATTGCAGAGCTGCAGCTACGTTATGTGGTAATTACCTCGGTAGACCGCGATGATTTACGCGATGGTGGCGCACAGCACTTTGTAGACTGCATAGAAGAAACTCGAAAATTAAACCCGAACACTGGAATTGAAGTATTGGTGCCCGACTTTCGCGGGCGCATGGAAGTGGCCCTCGATATTCTCAGCCAAAGCCCCCCCGACGTCTTCAACCATAACCTCGAAACTGCACCGCGACTCTATAAAGCACTTCGTCCCGGCTCTGACTACCAGTGGTCACTGGATTTATTAAAGAATTTTAAGCAGCGCGCACCGAACGTAGCCACTAAATCGGGCCTGATGCTAGGTTTAGGAGAAACGATAGAAGAAATAGAAAGTGTCATGGCCGATCTACGCGCCCATGATGTCGATATGCTCACTTTGGGGCAATATCTACAACCTAGCCGCCACCATGCACCGGTTAAAGATTATGTAAGACCGGAAGAGTTTGATCGGCTTGGCGAATTAGCCAAAAAGATGGGCTTTTCCCGCGTGGCCAGCGGGCCCTTAGTGCGCTCATCCTACCATGCAGACAAGCAATATTTAGGTGAAAAAATCAGTTAATACCGCTCGAGAAAGCCTTGTCTTTTTACTTTAGAACTAAAAAGCGAACTCTGTAACTGCTCAGATTTTAGCGTGAGATGAATAGTTAGGTTACTTTTAACTTAAACCAAATAACAAACCCGCTGATGGCCCCAGCCATGAGCAATAGCCCGACAATGTCTATAAACAACCAAGAAAAACGGCCCAATAGTCGCCCCGTATGTAAATCCAAAATGAACTTTTCTAATGAGACCGTGGGCTGATTAGGGTTCTCAAGCGCACTAATTTTTTTCAGCATATCGCTGGGCAACGCGGTTAAAATGCTCCATTCAATGCCGGTACTGCTTGCAGAAAAACCTTGCCACTCAGAGACATCTGCGTTGCCTATATAACGCCCTACAGAGCTTCTTAGCACTGGCTGCCCCTGATAAACACCGACCTGAAGAAACTCGCCCTCCAAGCCGTTGAATGCTCCCTGAATCTCCAGCACCTCACCTTGCTGGTCGAGCACCACCACCGACTCACTCGTCACGAGAAGTGCTTCATTCTTCAACAAAACCGCCCCAACTAACGGGCCATAATCAGCAACGATTAACCGGCCATTAACATAATAAGCACCCGGTAATGTCACCAGCCAGCCTTGCCCCAGTTTATAACCGGAAGAAACCGGCGTAGATTCCAAACCATAAAGTTGGTTTAACCAAGAGGGTTTCACTGCTTTTTCATCCAAACCTAAGTCATCGCTATGATTAAGAAGAATGCCGGTAATGGCCAGCCACAACACCAGCCAAATAACCACAAGGCCAATGCGGCGATGCAGAAGAAGCAGTTTAAAAAAGTTTTTTTGTATGGCTGTTTTCAAATTTGAGGAGCCTGGGGAAGCGTTACTTGCTGGTTCAGGTAAAGCGCAATACGCGCCATTTTTGTCATGGCTCGCACTGAAAGAGTCGCGCCACTGATGCCGTCCACCTTCGTGCTCAGCACCGTGTTTTCCAGCAAGAACACGCCATTAAACTGCTTAAGGAAATAAGGGTACTTAATTTCCCAGCCACGGCTTTCCCGAAAAGCCAATACCTTCACTTTCTTAATGATGCCCTTTTCCAGCCAAAACCCCGCAGTGATCGGTTTATGTTTACCAACTTCTTCAAGCAGCCATACCGAGCTAGCACTTTTACGCCAGTAGCGCACGCGCCGAAAGGATAAAGAGTGACTGAGAATATCGCTAATGCGCTCTCTCTCTATATCGGACAAGTACTTCATCTTGGGCTTGCGGGGGGGTTCACCAAAAACCTGTGCCAGAAAAACAGTAAGATCTTCAGGCTTCTCCTTCGCCCAAGCATCACCAATAAAAAGGCTCAAAAGGGCCAGTAACAATAGCGACCCCCTATTTTTACCCCTAAATTTCTGTACAAGCATATTAGTCAACAATCTAGAACTGATAACCAAGCCCCACATTAAAACCATCACCATCACCGGCATCATCATTTTGTGCCTGAATATCAACTTTGACCACAACGTCCTCATGAGGCCAATAATTAAGCCCTATGTTCTGCTGCTGTTCATCCCGCTCGAAACCAGCGTCAGTGCGACGATAATGTAACTCGGAGTGACGAGCAAAGACTCCCCACTGGGGGCTTAGCCTGTAGCTGCCTTCGAGATAGAAACCGCTCTGCTCACTGAGGTACACAGCGCCAACATCACCATTAATATCCCACCGAGCATATAAAATACGCGCTCCGAAATCCCCTTTATTCACCGCTACATGGGCCTCAATCAACACTGCGTCATCTGCACCGCCTTCCACCTGATCGAGATCTTCTTGAAACTGTAATGTAGCGGCCAGTTCCAGCCCAGCAATGCCTGAATAACGTAC
>JAESUE010000223.1 GCA_016763235.1 Pseudomonadales bacterium | reverse complement strand
TTCTTCTGATTCAAACACCATTATGAAAGGTTCTGGCAGGGCATAGCTTCGAAAGACAGGCGGTTGCTCGTAAGCTTGCCACTGGTTTTCTTCTCTATTCCAAACAAAAAAGGTGTACTTTTCTTCATCAAAACTGACACCAAACTCCTGCCCCTGAAAAATAGACTCGTCTGCCAGCTGGCGTAACACTTGGGTTAAGCGCCGCGCTTCTTTTTCTAACTCGCGGTGGGTATTGTCAGGATTCATGGTGATGACCACCGCAGCACTCATAATGGCGACGATAACAATCACCAGCAGCAGCTCTAGCAGGGTAAAACCTTGCTGTTTTGGTTGCTGTATAACGCTCGGTTGCAGGCGTTTATTCGCTTTAAGCATTTTTGGCGAGTTCATCGAAACGAAGTAAGCCAGAGAGCTCGTTACATGCAGTTTCATATTTATATCTATCCTAAAGACCACGGGCCTTAGTGCTTAATGCTAACATCAGGCGCGTGTTTTTTGTGTCATCTGCATTTTTTTAAGCGGCTATTCTGGAACTGGCAAGCAATTTTCACACGCCATAAGTATAGACTGCTCGCCACATCGAATATTACTCGTACCACCTGCGCGAACCTCCCATGCGCATTTTTTGTTGTTTAAATACCCCTCTCCTGATACAAAGCACGGCAAAAATGAGTAGTTGTCGTGAATATCTTTAGCGGATACCTGCTTAGCGTTATCAAAATAATATTGAGCTTCTTCTTTAGTAATAGAAAAATCAGCACAAAACGCACTAGATGCTCCATCATTACCAGCACCCACTATATTAGTGACCTTAATAATACTGCTTTTGGTATTTATCGCTGTACATGCAATCTGGGATATTACAAAACAGAAGATAAGAAGTGTCTTCACCATTTTGCCGTACCTGCTTCACTAGGCTTTTTGTAAGAAATTTCTGGGTGTCGATAGATGTCTGCTCTGATTATCGGAAACAAGGTAAATAGCTCACCAATAAGCCATTGCAATGACTGGTTTTGTAATGGACTAACACTTTCATATATTTTTTCTTTCTTATCGTAGTTTCCAACTATTTCTATACCATTAACCTACGGGATTTTCTATGCCATTTTGAACTCTGAAACTTGAGTTAGAGATCCTCTAAGCTGAGATCCGCATTAAAGTCTTCACCGCCATCTACACCATCTGCACCGAAGGAATACAAGTCGTAAGGGCCATTCACACCGGGGCTAATGTAGATATAATCGCCGCCCCAAGGGTCAGCAGGCAGCTTGGGCAGGTAACCACCGGGTGCCCAGTTTCTTGCCTCTTCGGGCTGGTTAACTAATGCCTCTATGCCTTGTTCGGTGCTGGGGAAATTGGCATTATCCAATTTATACATACTCAGTGCGTTACTGATATTTCGAATGTCACTTTTCGCCACGGTGACTTTGGCCATATCATCACGGCCTACGAGCTGGGGCACGACCGCTGCGGCCAAGATGCCTAGTATGACGATCACCACCATCAGTTCTATCATGGTAAAGCCACGTTGAACGGCAGAGCTTATTTCTTTTTCACGTTTCTTTCACTCATTTATTTGTCTTCTTTATAGTTATATCTCAAGTTTCAGAGTTCAAAATGGCATAGAAAATCTCGTAGGTTGGGTAGGACGAAGTGAAACCCAACATGATGAATATCCACTATGACACAGGCTTTAAGAGCTAGCACTCTATTTAATCCCGCAGCTATTTGAATTTAGGTGCCTAAATCACTCATTGATACCGCCATCAATTAAGTGACAACGCTTATTTCGAAATTGTTGGGTTTCACTTCGTTCTACCCAACCTACAGGCGCCGTGCCCCGTGATTGATGTCATATTTTGCCGGAAATCTGAACTCCGAAACTTGAGTTATATCAGTACGATGATTCAAGTTGCGTTCAAATTTTGGTATGTGCTGAACGGTTATCCAACCAGATTATTTAAGCTAATAATAGGTAACATTATCGCCAACACCATCAATAACACCACGCCCCCCATTATCAGTAGGATGATAGGCTCGAATAAACCGACCAAGGTGTTCAGCAGGCCTTCTAGCTCGCGCTGTTGATTTTGCGCCGAACGCTGCAGCATGTTGTCTAGCTCGCCACTGGCCTCGCCGCTGGCAATCATCTGAATCAACATGGGCGGAAAGAGCCCTGATGCATCCAGAGAGCGATGAAGGCTTCCTCCTTCGCGTACTTTTTCTGCTGCATCAGCGACCGCTGCCCTGATACACATATTAGATGTGACCGCACCCGCAATGGAAAGTGCCTCGACCAAGGGTACGCCGCTGCGAAATAAAATGCTCAGGGTGCTGGCCAGACGCGCTGTATCGGCCCCTTTTAGCATTTTCGACAATAGAGGAACACGAAGATAAAACCGGTGGGCGCGCTGACGCAGGGCGTCTTGTTTCATCGCCCTCTGGTAGATAAATCCAATCATTACTGCCAATAATACCAACCATATTCCGTTCGATTGAAGGAAATCACTGCTATCAATTAGAGCCTGTGTCAGAAAGGGTAATGCCTGGTCACGGTTTTCAAACACGGAAACCATTTTGGGAACCACGTATGTCAGCATGCCAACGATAATAAGCACGGCCACACTCATTAAGATTAATGGGTATAACATGGCCATTTTTATTTTCTGCTGGGTTTCGTGACGACGTTCGGTGTAATCAGCCAGCTGTTCAAGTACGAGATCAAGGTGGCCAGATTTCTCACCTGCGGCGACTGTTGAGCGGTATATATCAGGAAAAGAACGCGGGTATTCTGTCAAAGAATCTGCCAGGGAATAACCTTCAAGCACCTTGGCTCGCACTGCCAGTATCATGCTTTTTATGCTGCTTTTCTCACTTTGTTTTGATACGGCTCTTAAGGATTCATCTACCGCCAAACCGGCTTGAATCAGCGTCGCCAATTGCCGCGTAACAAGCGATAAATCAGCGGCACTAATAGACGGGTTATTAAAAAATCGTGATAAAGATTGGCGAGCCTCCTTTTCTGAGGCCATTTCGATGCTTAGGGGGGTCCAGTTTTTATCCCTGAGCTGCTGACGAATCTGTCGCGCACTATCGCCCTCAAGCACGCCCTTTTTCTGGCGCCCTTGTTCATTTAATGCTTGATATTCAAATACTGGCAATTAACTCAGCCCTCGGTTGTTACGCGTAGAACTTCTTCCACGGAGGTTTTTCCGGCCAAAATCTGCCGTGCGCCATCATGGCGAATGCCTGTTCCATTCTGGCGGGCATATTTCTCCAGCTCTTGTTCTCCGGCTCCATTATGGATCAGTGTGCGCATTTTATCGTTTACAGCCACTAATTCGTATATGCCTGTACGCCCACGGTAACCAAGCTGATTACACTTTTTACAGCCTTTGGCATGAAAGAGTGTTGGTGGCGCGCTGGTATCCCAAGCAAACATTTCGCATTCTTTTTTATCTGCCTGGTAGGGTTCTTTGCATTCATCACATAGCACCCGTACCAGCCGTTGCGCTAGCAAACCGATTAAGCTGGAAGAAAGTAGAAAAGGCTCTATGCCCATATCTTTCAAACGCACAATTGAGCCCACGGCGGTATTAGTATGTAATGTAGAAAGCACTAAGTGACCTGTCAAACTGGCTTGCACGGCAATTTCAGCGGTTTCAAGGTCACGAATTTCACCAATCATCACTACATCAGGGTCTTGCCGAAGAATAGCTCTTAGGCCACGGGAAAAGCTCATATCTACTTTGGCGTTTACTTGTGTTTGCCCGATGCCCTCAAGCTGATATTCCACGGGGTCTTCAATGGTAAGAATGTTACGGCTATTGTCGTTCAATTCGGTGAGAGCGGCATATAAGGTGGTAGTTTTACCCGAACCCGTGGGGCCGGTTACTAAAATGATGCCGTGAGGTTCATGAATGAGTCGTTGCATGAGCTGATGATCATGCGCTTCCATTCCTAGGTGGGTAAGGTTCAATCTACCCGCCTTTTTATCTAGCAAACGAAGCACCACCCGTTCGCCGTGGCTAGAGGGCATGGTGGAAACACGCACATCCACTTCGCGCCCTGCTACACGTAAGGCAATTCGCCCATCCTGCGGCACTCTTTTTTCTGCAATATCAAGCTTTGCCATAACTTTGATACGAGAAACCAGCAACGATGCAAGTTCACGTTTTGGCTGTACGACTTCACGCAACACGCCGTCTACGCGCATGCGCACCACGAGTTTACGCTCAAACGTTTCTATATGAATATCAGAGGCGTTTTCACGTATGGCCTCAGTGAGCAAGGCGTTGATAAGGCGAATAATCGGCGCATCGTCTTGCTGCTCCATTAAATCTTCTGTCTCGGGCACCAAATCAGCCAGAGAGGCCAAGTCCATCTCGTCACCCATGCCTTCAACCATTTGCATGGATTCACTGGTGTTATTTTGATAGGACAGTGCGAGGCTGTGATCAAATTCTTCTCGCTCAAGCTCTTCATAAGGCGTGTCGGAGTCTATAAAACGGCTAACTTCGGCAATTGTGGCTAGCGTCAAGCCCGGAGCATGGAGGATCTTCCTCTGTCCATCCGTGATATCGAGTAAAACCCCGTGACGCTTGGCAAACATAAATGGCAGACGCACGAGAATCTTGGTGTCGCTATTAGCGGATAGTTCAGGTTCTGCTGAACGTGAACTCGTTGTATCATCGACGCCGGTTTGATCAGTGTTCATTTGCTGTTCCATATTCCACTCACTGCTGAAAGCCCTGCGAGTTTACACAAGCGCCCATCCCAGCTCAACGGCCATTCTCTGCATGGTGTTAAAAACAACAATAACTATTCAGTTCGCGCTCAAATTTGAACCGTTACAGAGTTCGCTGAGTAGTTACCTTTTTAGTATAATCTAGACTAAAGTACGAACATTAAATCAGTTTTTTATATCAAATATTTGAATAACGCCAATAAGGAGCAATCAATGTCAAAAGGAACCATTCTTGTAACCGGTGGGGCAGGCTATATTGGCAGTCATGTCGTGAGGCAGCTAGGCGAGTTGGGCGAAAAGGTTGTCGTGCTTGATAATCTTGGAACCGGTAAACGAGAGGCCGTGCTCCATGGTGAACTCATAGAAGGCAACGTGGGCGACCAAGATCTGGTTTCAAACATTATTCAGTCTCGAAATATTGAATCTGTCATTCATTTTGCAGCGCATACGATTGTTCCTGAATCAGTGACCAATCCACTAAAGTATTACGGCAATAACACCGCTAATACACGAAGCCTGCTGGAATGTTGCCAGAATAACGGTGTAAAGCACGTTATTTTTTCTTCTACAGCTGCTGTATACGGCGTTTTGGAAGGCGGAGTCGCCCGCGAAGACACCCCCACAAACCCTATTAACCCCTACGGCACCTCTAAGCTCATGTCAGAATGGATGCTAAGAGATCTTTCTGCCGTTACGGATTTATCTCACGTGGTGTTGCGCTACTTTAATGTAGCAGGCTGTGACCCTGAGTGCCGCATTGGCCAAAATACACCAAATGCCACCTTACTGATTAAAGTGGCTGCAGAAGTGGCGGTTGGTAAAAGGGAGGCTTTGTACGTTTTCGGAACCGATTACGACACCCCCGATGGCACCGGTGTAAGGGATTTTATTCATGTGGAAGATTTGGCCAGCGCCCACATCAAAGCCCTCGACTACCTGCGCGCTGGTGGGGAGTCCAACACCTTTAATTGTGGCTATGGACATGGCTACAGTGTAAGAGAAGTTATCAACGCGATGGAACAGGAGCTAGGCAAGCCTATTAAAGTGATTGAGGAAACCCGTCGCGCTGGCGACCCGCCTTGTTTGATTTCTGATTGCGGAGCCATTAAGAAAACCCTCAAATGGGAACCCCAGTACGACGATATTAATAAAATCGTCAAAACATCCCTCGATTGGGAGCGCAAGTTGCTGGAACAAAATTAAAATAATGCCTCTCGTTTCGCAGCTTTTCCCGCCTTCTGTAAAGATGATGGTTGCCACACCTGATATATGGCAACGCCAAGTTCAATCAGCAGAAGAGGCCGCTGTTCGCACTGCCGTGAAAAAGCGCAAACGAGAATATAGAGCGGGGCGTCATTGTGCGGCAGCGGTTTTAGCGCAACTTGGTGTTGTTGATTTCCCGCTATTGAATGATTCTAAACGCGCACCCCAGTGGCCACAAAATATCGTTGGCAGCCTAACGCACTGCGATAACTTTTGTTGTGCCGTAGCAAGCAGTGACCCCAAAATTTACTCACTGGGAGTGGATGCTGAGCCATTAAAACCCTTGCCGAAAGAAACCACCCCACTTATCTGTAGTGAAAATGAATTATCACACCTGCTGGCGAATAATCTAAAAGAAAACTACTGGAGCGCGGTCATATTCAGCGCAAAGGAGGCGTTTTACAAAGCCTACTTCCCCTTGTGCCGAGAGTACCTAGACTTTTCACAAGCCAATATCGAATTCCATCCAAACAAGAAAACATCAGGAGATCAAACTCAAGGTGAATTCGTCATTCAACTACTGACACCCCCTCACCCCGCTCTCTATAATCACACCACGTTTACCGGCCGCTTCGTTATCACCTCTTCACATATTTTAACGGCCATCACCTTATTTAAACCCGTCTGAATTTCACAGGAAATCAAACACACTATGGCTTTTTATGATGTATTTAATGGCGATGCAGATGGGATCTGCGCCCTATTGCAATTAAGACTTGCTGAACCCAGAGACACGACACTAATTACGGGCGTGAAGCGTGATATACAACTACTCAAACAGGTAAACGCTCAACGTGGTGACAACATTACCGTGTTGGATATTTCTCTGGATAAAAACAAAGCGGCTCTTGAGGCTTGCCTAGAATCTGGGGCAAGCGTTCGCTATTTTGATCATCATAATCCGGGCGAAATACCCGAACACCCAAATTTCCAGAACCACAATAATACCGATTCAAACACCTGCACCAGTTTGATTGTTAATGAGGTGCTAAAAAACCAATTCCCTCACTGGGCTATTACCGGGGCTTTTGGTGACAACATGCAAAGCAGCGCGTTGGCGCTCTGCCAACTCCACGGGTTAAACGCTTCTGAAACTGAGCAACTTAAAAACCTTGGCACCTATATTAATTATAACGGCTACGGCCCCAGTGAAGAGTTGTTGCACTTTCGTCCGGCAGAGCTATTTAAGCTTTTATACCCTTATTCCAAGCCATTAGAATTTATACAAGAAAACAAGAATGTTTTTGAAAAACTGGAAAATGGTTATCAGCATGATTTAAGGTCAGCCGAGTCTCTAAAGCCTTATCAACAGCAATCAAACAGCGCCATTTTTATGCTGCCTAATCTCGCTTGGGCTAAACGTGTCAGCGGCGTATTCGGCAATAAACTGGCCAGTGATACACCCCCCCGCGCTCATGCAATTATCACTGAGTTAGACGATGATTTTTATCTAGTCAGTATTCGAGCACCACTAGAAAATAAAACGGGTGCAGATGAAATTTGTATGCAGTTCCCTACTGGCGGCGGGAGAAAAGGCGCAGCAGGGATTAACAAGTTACCCGCTGACCAACTGGAAAATTTTATAAGCGTGTTCGAAAGCTACTATAAATAGAGAGGCAAACTTTCGATTGATTGAATTCTATACCTGTAGCGTTACGGCAAAGGGGGTTTTGATTGTTATTTGGGGGAGTATTGCATTTAATAAAACAGAATTAAATAAGTCTAAAACTGAGTTACGTCACAGGCAGACGACTAATTCATCAGGATTATATAAATGATTAAATCTATCATTCTAAATATAATATTTTATGTTTGTTCATTTCTAGCTGTTATTTGGTATTGGGGAGGGGCTGACGATAGCACTAAAACCGGATTATTTTATTTTGTTTTCACAATTTCTTGTGCTCAAAATGCCTACTATGGCTATAAACTTTCAAAAATAGAGTCCAAAAACAAATCACCATCATAAGTTGCTTAAACGGAAAATCAGTAGGAACACCCCCCCTTGTCAGGATAGCTGCAATAAAATAGTACCAATGCCGCTTCTAATAACTCAGGTTTCGGGGGGTTAAAAATGGCTATTAAGCGACAATTAACTTGGCCGGTCAGCGACAACCATCTTGGCCGGTTGATCTGATACATTTCGATACAGACAAGCAAGGGAGTTTTCTGTGTCGGGTAAGCATCTTACAGATCAACAAGTCAGGTTATATATGACCCATCGAATCAATCAATCTCAAAAAACTGCTGCGGCCAAGGCCAGCGTTTCCGAACGATCCGCCCGCAGAATAGAACGGAAAGACCTTCAGCCCGCAAAGAACAAGCGCAAGCATCGCACTCGAGCCGACCCATTATCCTCCGTTTGGGATGATGTCGTTCTGCCGTTACTAAAGAGCTGTAATGACATCTCCCCCGTCGGGGTTTTTGATTATCTTTGTGAGAATCATTTGGATAAGTTTAAGCCCAGTGCTCGGCGTACTCTGGAGCGGCGCATCTTGCAATGGCGTCAATTACACGGGGAATCTCAAGCGGTTATTTTTATGCAAGAACACCCACCTGGTGCATTGGGTATCTGTGACTTCACCCACGCTGATTTCACTGTCACCATTGCTGGCGAACCCTTGCAGCATAAGTTATTTCACTATCGACTTGTATCCAGTGGCTGGGCGTATGCTCAGGTGACCTACGGTGGAGAGAGTTTTTCTGCTTTCTCTGATGGGCTGCAAAATGCTATTCACTCCAGCGGTGGTGTGCCTTTGGAAGTGCGCACAGACAGTCTTAGCGCAGCGTATAAAAACCACCAAGAAACCGAGGATTTTACCGCACGCTTTGCCGAGTTAATTTCCAACTATGGTTTTAAAGCCACCCGTAATAATCGCGGCGTGGCACATGAAAATGGGGCGATTGAATCACCCAATCGACACATTAAGAACCAGATAAAACAGGCGATTTTGATCCGAGGAAATCATGATTTTGCCACAAAAAAAGACTACGAGACCTTTGTTGCATCGATTATGGGCCGACGTAACCGTCGCATACGCGATAAGTTCCTTACGGAGCAACAACAATTAAAACCGCTGCCGGCGGCATCAAGCGTCAATTACAGTGAGCACCTATTGCGCGTAAGTCGCACCAGTACAATCACGTTGAAACGAGTTGTTTACACCGTGCCTTCTCGATTGGTTGGCAGTCGACTGGCCGTGCATCTGTTCGACGACCGCCTCGACCTGTATTTAAGTGGCGTGATGACTCTGACGCTGGATCGCATTCACGCTAGCCAAGGGGCTCGGGCACGCAGCGTCAATTACCAGCATGTTATCGGCTCATTAGTACAAAAACCGAGAGCGTTTCGATGCTCTCAGTGGCGTGATGAGTTATTGCCCAGTGAAGATTATCGTCATATCTGGCGATACGTGGACAAGGAGCTATCTGCCGACAAGGCATGTTGGTACATCGTTAGGCTTCTGAATCTTGCCAAGAAAAGCGATCGCGAAGAGGCGCTGGGCCGTTTTGTGCTGGAGGGCTTATCGCAAGGGCGCTTACCCAGCCTCTTTGATTGCGAAGACCGCTTCATGCCTGTCACAGCACTATTACCTGATATAACGATCGAGCAGCATGCCTTGAGTCACTACCAAGCCTTACTGCAAGAAGGTAGTCATGAATAATTCGGCCGCCTCGTTACCACTAATGCTAAAACAGCTGCGCCTAAGCGAAGTGCGAATGCACTGGGAGCCCCTAGCCGAAAAGGCGGTCGATGAGCACTGGCCGCCTCCGCAATACTTAGCAGAACTGTGCCACATTGAATTATCGAAGCGAGACGATAAGCGCTTACAACGTTACTTAAAAGAGTCCAACCTACCATCCGCTAAACAGCTCGGTCACTTTGATTTCAGCGCCATTGAAGGGGTAAGTAAAGTCCAAATCACGCAACTTATTGACTCGTCAGACTGGGTGAAGATGGGCGACAACCTTCTGCTGTTCGGCGCCAGTGGCGTTGGTAAGACGCATTTGGCGAGTGCTATTGGCTATGGATTAATAGAAGCGGGTATCCGTGTAAAATTCAGTTCCGCGAGCACCCTGATCCAGCACCTGCAAAAGGCAAAACAAGACTTAAAGCTGGAGGATGCGCTTATAAAGCTAGATAAATATGCCGTGCTCATTATGGATGACATCGGATATATCCGAAAAACAGACCAAGAAACCGGTGTGTTATTTGAATTGATCGCGCATCGCTACGAACGCCATAGTTTAATCATCACGTCGAACCAATCGTTCGAAGACTGGGATCAGCTGTTTAACGATACCGTCATGACGGTTGCTGCGATAGATCGGTTGGTCCATCACGCCAAAATCATTCAACTCAAAGGAGAGAGCTACCGACGAAAAATGAGGCTAAAAACAGATAAATAATATTCTTATCAACCGGCCAAGTTAATTGTCGCTGACCGGACAAGATGATTGACGCTTAATAGAGAACGGTTTTACCCCGCAGGCACGAAACCTTTTTACCCCGAACAACGAATGAATTACCGCAAGAATGGCGCTCGATTATTTCGCATGAAACCCGATGCATTAACGAAAATAAAACCTAGGTGCCTCATCAACACTTTACGCGTGTTACCGCATTCAAGAGTGACAGATTGGCCAAAATATTTAATATACACGAAAGGAAAATGAAGGATTAATCTCTAACGATTGAGTTAAAGGGCGCCGCGGCTCTTTGCGGCGTCCATTTTGAACGACTTGTTATAAGCCGACATTACGTAAACCTACCATTAAGCCAAAAACATACCCAGGAACAATAAATATGTTGGTAAATAATAAACCTAAGTTATTTAAATAGAATAATTCTTTTTTTGTATATTCATTATTTCTAGCTTCTTCGTCCATTGTTCTTTTAGCTGAAAAAAGCTCATGTGCTACGCCTATTATAAGCATTGGGAATACTAACAGCCCCAAGGAGTTACCGATATTTTCATTAAAATAACCGAGCATGAAAATAGTTACGAATATAGCGCCAATTATTTCTCCGCTAATGTAACTAACTCTTTTCGGTTTATTCATATCATCAAATATGCCACCAATAGTTAGCAGTATAAATATTGTTAAATATGTAATTGCCCACCAAGGCATATACTTCTCTCTTTAGGCTTATAACGCTTGCATAATGGGCTTGCGGAACGGAGCTGAAAAACAACCCGCAGCACCACCCTTTTAGAATACTTCGAACTCCAATCGCGTATTGTCCCAGCAAGTCCGATTGATGTTCTTGTTATGAGCAAACTATCGCCTTGCTCCAATTGTTTTTTCTACGCAAAAGCCTTTGTGATACAGACTCGGTGCTATAATTTTTAACCGACAAATCAAGTGTATAGCCCTTAATATCTAGAGCTTTGGCGTTTATTACACAGTACAGATCGCCATCTATTTCTGACGTAACAATAATCACACCACAATTTTTACATTCATGAAATTTTGCCGTTCCATGTCCATGTGTTACAACATTTTGGGTTGAGGAATCGGCTACCTTAAACGTTACAACCGAACTTGAGTCGCTAACATATTCACTTTTTTGAGAAGAGCAATAATCGCACCCGCATACTCTTGCAACTAATGAGGGTTCGATAGTATTCCATTCAATTTCAAAGCTCCCACAATTACAACTGACGTTCATATTTGCACGCCTCATAACGTTTACATAATTGGCTTGCGGATCGAAGCTGCAGAACAACCCGCCGAAACACCCTTTTAAAACACTTTGAAGTAAAATCTCGCGTTGCCTCAGCAAGTCCAGATTTATGTTCTTGTTAGAACAAACACTCAAACAAAGCGCACTGCCAACACAACGGCACAGACCCATAGAGGCCTACGATAGCACAGTTGTTACAGCATAAACATGAATGAAAACAGTGAGATTGACCTGAAAATTAGCCGTTAGGCTGACCCGCTTTTAGAGCACCAACCCCAGCAAATAGGACGCCATTTCAGCCTGAACATAAAAGGAGTTAAGGCAAAAACGGAGCTTAAATGAAGCGCATCAACAACAGCGCGGAACGGCCAAAAAAACCTAAAAGGCAGCACAACGATTGCCGTTTAAACAGGGATAAGAACAGCAAAATTGGCCTAAGACCTCGCGGATAAATTGGCTGAATTTCAAAGCACCAGCCCTAAGCAAACTGGCTTTAAACCCTCAAGCCATTGCGAACGGCTTTACCCCGCAGTAACGATGCGCTTCACCGCGAACAATGAATGAATTACCGCAAGAATGGCGCTCGATTATTTCGCATGAAATACCATGCATCAAAGAAAACCAAACCTTGATACGGCTTCAACACTTTCCGCGTTTCACTGACTTTTAAAAACCAGTTTCACCCAAATATTTCACAGCCTACAAAGAAAAGAAAAAAGTAAGATTCTAACGTTTTACATAATGGGCTTGCGGAACGAAACTGCAAAACAACCCGCAGCACCCACCTCTTAAAAT
>JAESUE010000222.1 GCA_016763235.1 Pseudomonadales bacterium | reverse complement strand
GCTTACGGATTTGTCGGTCCTATTGGCATCGCCTTAGGTCACTCGGCGCGGGAAGAAGTGAAGTGCCTAGAGTGTATTAAGGTGTCTATTTTAGCGATGCTGGGGGGAGTTCCACCCCAGTTGGCAGTAGAGTTTGGCCGTAAAACCCTCTATACCACCGAGCGTCCCTCGTTTACTGAGCTGGAAGAGCATGTGAAGAGCAGCTGATGTCAGAGCTTCTGTTTTTATCGTGGCAAGATCTATTTGCAAAAACACGGGTGCAAATGTCGTTGCGTGTTAGATTTTGTTTTATATCAGTGCGCGACCTTGAAGTAAGGGCCTGCTGTGGGTGATCTTAACGATAACGCACCTATTATTATTAAACGCGTAAAAAAACAGCGTCATGTTCACCATGGTGGCGCATGGAAAGTAGCGTTTGCTGATTTTGCCATTGCTATGATGGCTTTTTTTCTTGTGTTGTGGTTGAGCGCGGCAGCAACAGAGCCGCAAAAAGCGGCTATTTCAGGTTATTTTGAAGACCCCGTGTCATTTAGTGAGAACGCCAGTATTTTTGTGATCGACATGGGGGGGGCGGCACTTCAAAAAGAAGAGGGTAAGAGTGAAGATCGACAGGATGATCCGAATGATTTCCACCGCATTAATACCAAAGAAGAGCTGAAAGGGCTTATTTCTGCCGAAGCGGTGCAAAGCCTGTCACAGCAAATTGAGCAGCAGCGTTTTGAGCAGCTAATGAAGGAGATGCAGGATCGTATTGAGCAAAGCTCTGAGCTATCAGAGTACAAAGATCAAATTCTTATGAGTGTGACGCCAGAAGGCTTGCTAATACAAATTGTGGATAAGAAATCTCGCCCTATGTTTGATTCCGGTAGCGCTCGATTAAAGCCCTATATTTATATCGTACTAAAAGGCGTGTCAGACCTGATCGGCTCTATTCCCAATAAAATCAGTATTTCCGGCCATACGGACGCAGTTGAATTTGAAGGGCGGCGCAATTTTACTAATTGGGAGTTGTCTTCAGAGCGAGCCAATGCGGCAAGGCGGGCCTTGGTGCAGAGTGGTATGGATGCGTCGCAGGTGGCAGAAGTGGTTGGCCTGGCTTCATCGCAACTTTTGGACAAAGATAAACCGCAAGACCCGATCAATCGACGTATTTCAATTCTTGCTTTAAGTAAAAAAAGCCAGGCTCAGCTTGATCAGCGTTTAGGTGGCGAAACCATTAATTCGGCGGGCGAAAAGGTCGATGTCAGAGCCTTGTCAAGCCGGCCTAAGGCCAGTGAAGCGCTTGAAGAAGGGTCGTTAGCGAGTGGGCAGGATGAAAAGACAAGTCAACAAACAGTTCCGCTCGAAAATGACAAAATAGAGAAGAGAGCAAGAAGCAGCCAAAGGGTGGGGCGTGAGGGTTGGAAGAAGATCCTTCCTCCTACCTCGAATGCTTCGGGTGACAGTCGTTCAACTAACAGGCCCAGCCCAAAGGTTGATAATTCTGATGAGTTGTTTTAAAAGCAAGCCCTTCCCAAGCAGAATGAAACTCCTTTTTGGGAAGGTTAAACGTATTAATGGTGAAGTTTAAGCCAAGGCCTTGCTGATTCTAGCGATGGCTTCTTTTAGTATATCCATGCTGGTAGCAAATGAAATGCGTCCATAACCCGGTGATCCAAAGGCCGAGCCAGGAACCAGTGCGACACCGGCTTCATTGAGCAGAAACTCGGCAAACTCCACATCGTCATTCGTTTTTGGGTTTGCTTTGATGGCGTCACGAAAATCGGCAAACGCATAAAAAGTGCCATCGCCTTTTAAGCAACTTACACCATCAATCGCATTGAGGGCGGCAACCACATAGTCGTGGCGCTCTTTGAATGCCTTCAACATATTGTTGACCTCATCCATCGGGCCATTTAGAGCCGCTTCTGCCGCCACTTGAGAAATAGAGGTGGGGTTAGAGGTGCTTTGTGATTGGATCTTTTTCATGGTGCCAATCAGTTTTTGTGGCCCTGCGGCGTAACCGATGCGCCATCCTGTCATGGCAAAAGCCTTGGAAACACCGTTCAACACAATGCATCGATCATAAAGTTCAGGGCAAACAGTCAGAATATTGTGAAACCCGCCCTCTGCCCAAAGGATATGTTCATACATATCGTCGGTGGCCACTAATACGTGGGGGTGCTTTAACAACACAGCCGCTAAACCCTCAAGCTCGCTTTTGGTATACGCCATGCCCGATGGGTTGGAGGGGCTGTTTATCACAAATAGACGGGTTTTAGGGGTGATGGCCGCGTCGAGCTGTTCGGGTGTTATTTTGAAGTTTTGCTCACTGCCTGCTTCAACAATAACCGGAACACCTTCGGCTACGAGCACCATGTCAGGGTAGGAAACCCAATAGGGCGCAGGAATAACCACCTCATCACCAGGGTTCAACAGTGCCAAGCTAAGATTGAAAAAACTTTGCTTGCCGCCACACGAGACAAGAATTTGCTTAGGCTCATAATCAAGGCCATTTTCTCTGGCAAATTTTGCTATGATGGCCTGCTTGAGGGAGGGCGTGCCATCCACCGCTGTGTACTTCGTGAAGCCATTATTAATGGCTTCAATCGCAGCAGCTTTAATATGATCAGGGGTGTCGAAATCGGGTTCGCCAGCACCGAGGCCAATAATGTCGTTACCTGCTGCACGTAGTTCTGCTGCACGATTGGTGACAGCCAAGGTCGGAGATGGTTTGATGCTGTTAGCACGATTGGAAAGCTGAATGTCCAAGGTAAACCTCGCTAATAATGAATCGCCCGTTGGTGTATGTCTAACACCGGAAATATCATACTCAATGATACGTGAGATAGACACCCGCTTAAACCTAAATCAACCAGTTAAATCATAAAAAATCAAATGGCTCTATAAAGAAATCATAACTACTTAGCGAACTCTATAGCTGTTCAGATTGCGTTCAAATTTGAACAGAACAAGGCAGAAAATGTGCGTTTATACGCATAAATGATCATCTTTTAACACCGTTATGTGCGAATTTGAGCGTGAGCTGAATAGTTACAAGAAATCAAGAGCGTAGCAGCGGAGTACCAAAGGGCATTGTGGTGACAAAATTTGTTGTAAAATCAAAATTCGAACCGGCGGGCGACCAACCCAAGGCCATTGAAGAACTGTTAGATGGCTTAGAGTCTGGCTTGGCCCATCAAACCCTGCTTGGTGTAACCGGTTCAGGAAAAACCTTCACGATAGCCAAAGTAATAGAACACGTGCAGCGGCCAACCCTGGTCATCGCCCATAATAAAACCTTGGCCGCGCAATTATACGGTGAGTTTCGCTCCTTTTTTCCACACAAT
>JAESUE010000017.1 GCA_016763235.1 Pseudomonadales bacterium | reverse complement strand
TATGCGCTGTTTAAATGAGTCCGTGGCGCGTTTGGCCAACAAGGAAGACGGTTGCAAAGGTCGCTTCTGGGAGGGGCGTTTTAAAAGTCAGGCCTTATTAGATGAAAAGGCTTTGCTTTCTTGCATGGCTTATGTGGATTTAAATCCGATACGAGCCAAGATGGCGCCGACACCGGAAGAATCGGGTTTTACGTCGATTCAGGAGCGCTTGTTTGATCATGCTAAGCGGGTGGCTAAGCCCAGTCGGCAGCAAAAACACTTGGTTAAACAGTATAAAAAGAACATTGTCGGTCAGTGTGATTCAGGGCTTAAACAGGCACGTTTGAAGCCACTTAACGGTAGTTGTTTTGCGCCATTATCGGAAGGTATACCTTATAACCGTCAGGATTATTTTGAACTGGTAGATTGGACGGGACGCGTTCTACGAGAGGATAAACGCGGCGCGATTGATAGCCGCTTGCCCCCCATCCTTAAGCGACTGGGTATTGCGCATGAGAATTGGGTTGATTCAGTTTCTCACTTCCAGAAATATTTTTTTGATGCAGCGGGCACGGTTTCTTCCCTTGACCAGCACCGTGAAAAGATAAATAGGCTGCGGTTAAAACGGGGAGAGGGGACGCCTATTGGATGGATTAAAGGTAAGGCGGCATCTAAGAGATTGTATGGGTAGGCTTGAGTTTTGATCGTCCGAGGTTGGTGCTGGGGTTAATAGCTGGGTTTTATGGTGGTTTCTATATTTTTGCTACGAGCAAATTTCTGCGTGCTTTCGGTTTCATTTTGTGTTGGAAGAGGCTATCCCTATGGCAATAGCCTGTAAGCAGAGTATAATGTGCGCCTCATTGGGGAGCATGGAAGGGGCGTTTTGTTCCACTTTCTTGCGTTTCAACAAGACACTCATATTCACTTTATCCTTTTCTCGGAGCTAAGCAATGGCTATTCAACGTACTTTTTCCATCATTAAACCCGATGCAGTTGCAAAAAATGTGACGGGTAAAATCCTTTCTCGTTTTGAAGATGCGGGCTTGAATGTTGTTGCATCCAAGATGCTGCACCTTTCTAAAGAACAGGCAGAAGGCTTTTACGGCGAGCATAAAGAACGTCCTTTTTTCAACGACCTTGTTGCATTTATGACTTCCGGTCCAGTGGTTGTTCAGGTGCTGGAGGGCGAGGGCGCTGTGTTACGTAATCGCGAGCTTATGGGCGCAACAAACCCTAAAGAAGCTGAAGCTGGAACGATTCGTGCTGATTTCGCCGAGAGTATTGATGAAAATGCGGTGCATGGCTCTGACGCGCCAGAGTCTGCTGCGCGTGAGATTTCTTACTTCTTTGATGAAGCACAAATTTGCCCACGCACACGATAAACCTTTCGTTGTCTTTGATAACTACTCAGCGCAATCTAAACAGTTACAGCGTTCGCTGAGTAGTTACTTTTTGTTATTAGAGAATCACCATTGATAGAAAATACCTTAGATGCTGGTGTGTCCAAAACTAACCTCCTGGGTTTAACTCAGGAGGAAATGATTCAGTTTTTTGCCAGCCTTGGTGAAAAACCTTTTCGTGCTACACAGGTGATGAAGTGGATTCACCTTGGCGCGGTTGATAATTTCCAAGACATGACCAATATCAGTAAATCGCTGCGCTCCAGGCTTGAAACCGTTGCTGAGATTCGCGTCCCTGAAGTTGTATATAAGCAATTCTCTAAAGATGGTACTCGGAAATGGGTGCTTAAACTTGATCAGGGTAATAACGTAGAGGCAGTATTTATACCGAGTAATGGTCGCGGTACATTATGCGTTTCATCTCAAGTGGGTTGTATTCTTGATTGTAGTTTTTGTTCGACCGGTAAGCAGGGTTTTCAGCGTAACTTAACTAGCGCTGAAATTATTGCGCAGGTTTGGGTTGCGAATCACTCCTTTGGGCCGCGGGATAACCGTGGTGATCGTCCTGTTACAAATATAGTGATGATGGGCATGGGAGAGCCGCTGCTCAACTTTGACAATGTTATTAGCGCGATGCACATCATGAAAGATGATGTTGGTTACGGTGTTTCCAAGCGGCGCCTGACATTGAGCACCTCTGGTGTTGTGCCAGCGATGGATCGGATGGGTGATGAAATTGATGTTGCTCTCGCTGTGTCGTTACATGCGCCGAATGATGCGTTGAGAAACCAACTGGTTCCGATTAATAGAAAGTATCCTTTGAAAGAGTTGCTATCAGCCTGTAAACGTTATCTCGATAGATACGATAGTAATCGGCGTCGCATTACTATGGAATATGTAATGATCGACGGGGTAAATGATAGTCCTGAGCATGCGAAAGAGCTTGCTAAATTGTTGCGTAACGTTCCTTCGAAAATCAACCTTATTCCTTTTAATCCGTTTCCAGGTAGCGATTACCAACGCTCTCCCCCTGAAAGAGTAGAGTGGTTTCAGAATTTTCTGTTAAAACAAGGCTATACTACAACTGTGCGCGTTACGCGCGGCGGTGATATTGATGCAGCTTGCGGTCAACTAGTTGGGAAAGTACAAGATCGTACTCAGCGTAATTTACGTTGGCGTGAAAAACTAATAGCAACCGATTCAGAAGGTGGAATAGAGCGCTCTACCTGATGGTGGGGTGTTTTACGGGTTAAACCGTGATAGGTAATAGCGCTACAAATACGGAAAACAGGCTTAATATGTTGAAAGTACGGGTTTTTTTCATTTTTTTCCTGGTGATGGGGTTTCTCAGTACTGGGTGCAGCACGTTGAGTGGTGACAAAGGTGCTCAATCAACACCTCGGCCCAGTCATGTACAGAAGAAAAGGGAGCTTGATGTTGAGGCTGCGACGCGCGCTCATTTAGCAGCAGGTGTCCAGTATTTGAGTAGTGGTGAAATGGGCCATGCTCACAGGCACTTAAAGCGCGCACTAGAACTCGATGCCGAGTCCGTAGAAGTACACAATGCCTTGGCTGTGTTTTATCAGGCAGAGGGGGATGGGGTGCGTGAAGAATTCCATTTTAAAAAGGCACTTGAACTTGACGGTGATAACTCGAGCGTTTGGCATAATTATGGAAGCTCTCTTTGTCGCCGCGGATTGTATGACAAAGCCCGTTACTACTTAATGAAGTCAGCGGTTGACTACAGTTATGCCCGACGAGCAGAAAGTTATCAGAATCTAGGGCATTGTGAAGTTTTGGCCGGTAATAAAAAAGCGGCGCTTGCCGCATATGAGAACGCCCATCGTCTGGATAAAAATTTAGCTAAAACATTATTGAGTTTGTCCAAATTAAAATTTGAAGAAGGCAGTAATGACGTCTCTATGGAGCTTTATAAGCGCTATCTGTCGCTAGCAAAACAAAATTCCGAAAGTCTTTGGTTAGGTATTCAGCTGGAGAGGGTTTTTGGAGACAAAAACGCATTGGCAAGTTATGAACTGGCGTTAAGAAAGCGCTTTCCAGGCTCGAATGAGTTTACGCTTTTTCAGGAAAGCCTGAACTCCATGAAAAACGAACCGTAGTGAGATATGGCAGCAAGAAAGTCAAAGGTCAAAAAGCCGATGCTAAAGCCTAGTAAGCCAAACGTTACCCAGGCGCGCTTAATGACAGTGGGTGAAGAGCTTCGCAGCGGCAGAGAAAGGTCGGGCACCTCCGTTAAAGAGGCGGCGAGTCAACTGTATCTTTCAGTTAATTTTCTTCATGCTCTGGAAGACGATGCTTATTCGAAACTACCTGAACCCATTTATGTCAGGGGTTATATTCGCTCTTATGCTCGCCTGCTGTCCTTGCCTGCTGATGCCTTGGTTGAAAAGTATAATGAGGGTCTATGTAGCGAGCCTGAAAGACACCAAGCTAATGCTCAGAGTTCGGGGGACATTCATCGACCCATTATAAAGGCTAATAACCGTAATGCGCGGTTTTTAATCTACTTATTTACTGTGGTTGTTGTAGGTCTTCTTCTTATTCTTACTTTTTCCTACTGGAGCCACTCGGATCACGATGGTTCTCCAAGCATTGGCTTGGAAAAGGTCTCTATAGAGGGTTTTGATGGACGGATTATTTTTGAGGATTTTTCCAGTGCAGGGGCTGAAGTTTCTCCCATTGTTCAGCCGCAAGAATTGGACTTCAGCCAAGTAAACCATAGTGCTTTAGAGGAAATGCCCAAAAGAAATTCAGAAAATAATGAAATGGATTCGTTTGTCAGTTTTATAGATTCACTTTTTGTGAGCGCGAAAGAGGAGTGCTGGATAAAAGTGACGGACGGATCCGGTGGGACTCTCCATGCCGCATTAATGTCCCCAGGTGAGTCGCTCAGCCTTTCGGGCTTAGCTCCTTTTAAAGTGGTGGTTGGTAACGTGGATGCTATAAGCCTTAATTTTAATGGGGAGAATGTGAACCTAGGCTCTTATCAGAGTCGTCAAAGTCGTGTTGCTGTTGTTAAGTTAGGCGGATAGAATCCACCCTATAGAGATTGTTCACACTTTCATCCTTCTCCGTTCCAATCAAATAGTGAAACCTTTCAATGAGTGGCAGTAGTCATCAAATCGTACGCCGTAAAACCCGTAAAATTTGGGTGGGCGATGTTCCTGTAGGCGGCGATGCCCCTATTACCGTGCAAAGTATGACAAATACAGATACCCGTGATGTCGCTGCAACGATGGTTCAGATTCGTGAACTTGAGGAGGCAGGTGCAGATTTGATTCGGGTATCTGTACCCTGCATGGATTCAGCAGAAGCGTTTAAACGCATTAAAGAGCAATCAAAGGTGCCGCTGATTGCGGATATTCATTTTGATCATAAGATTGCCCTCAGGGTCGCAGAATACGGTGTGGATTGTTTACGCATTAACCCTGGGAATATCGGCAAGGAATCGCGTATTAAAGAGGTGATAGCCTGTGCGATAGATAAAAACATCCCTCTACGGATAGGGGTTAATGCAGGTTCTCTTGAGAAAGATATTCAGCGCAAATACGGGGAGCCCACAGCCGCAGCAATGGTGGAATCCGCTATGCGTCATGTGGACATCCTAGATCGACACGACTTCCAAAATTTCAAATTAAGCCTGAAAGCCTCCAATGTATTTATGACGGTGGACGCGTATCGGTTGATATCACAACAGATTGACCAACCTTTGCATCTAGGTGTTACTGAGGCGGGTGTTTTGCGTGCTGGTACCGTGAAGTCGTCTATTGCGCTTGGCGCTCTTCTAATGGAAGGTATTGGTGATACTCTGCGCGTATCCCTTGCTGCAGACCCCGTTCAGGAAATTAAGGTGGGTTTTGATATCCTGAAAAGCCTGAATTTAAGGAAGAAGGGCGTTAACTTTATCGCCTGTCCGAGCTGTTCTCGACAGGAGTTCGATGTTATTTCCACCATGAATGAGCTTGAAGCCCGCTTGGAAGATATAAAAGAATCCATAGACGTTGCGGTGATTGGCTGCAAGGTCAATGGCCCTGGTGAGGCAAAGGAAGCGGCCATCGGTGTTGCAGGAGCCAGTCCAGCGAATTTAATTTATCGGGATGGTCAAAAGAGCCATAAAGTAGGTAATGAATCACTAGTTGATGAAATTGAGCGAATGGTTCGTGAAAAAGTATCTACATTAAGTACTAATTCTTAAGTACACTCTCCCCCTTCTTGTGAACAAAAAGCTCACAATTCCACTTTGAAAGGTTTTCCATTTTGGCGCAGCGCACAAAAGCAATTCGAGGCATGCATGATATTTTGCCCGAACAAACGGGCCTTTGGCAGTACTTGGAAGGCACGCTGTCTAAGGTTCTATGTAGTTATGGCTATGGTGAAATCCGTATGCCCATTCTTGAAGTCACTGAGCTTTTCAAGCGTTCAGTGGGCGAAGTTACCGATATTGTTGAAAAAGAAATGTATACCTTCGCCGATCGCAACAATGAAAGCCTTACGTTGCGTCCAGAGGGCACAGCAAGTTGTGTGCGCGCTGCAGAAGAGAACGGACTGCTATTTAATCAAATTCAGCGTTTATGGTACTGCGGCCCGATGTTTCGTTATGAGCGGCCTCAAAAAGGGCGCTATCGGCAGTTTCATCAGCTGGGTGTAGAAGCCTTCGGTATGGCTGGCCCTGATATTGATGCAGAGCAAATATTAATCAGCGCCAGATTTTGGCAAGAGCTGGGGTTATCTGAGCATGTAAAACTCCAGCTTAATTCCATTGGTACCAAGGAGTGTCGTGCGCGTTATAACGTTGCCTTAGTGGAATTCCTTGGTGCAAGGGTTGATCAGCTAGACGCCGACAGTCAGGAGAGGCTTAAAAAAAACCCCTTACGTATTCTGGATAGCAAAAGCCCAGAAACACAGGCTTTATTGGATGAAGCGCCAGTGCTTGCAGATTTTATCGACGAAGAATCGCGCGATCACCTAGAACAGCTTTGTGGCATTCTGGATGCCAATGGTGTTCAGTACGAATTGAATACACGCTTGGTTCGGGGCTTGGACTATTACAGTAAAACAGTATTTGAATGGGTCACAGATGCTCTTGGTGCACAAGGTACAGTGTGCGCTGGTGGTAGGTATGACGGTTTAGTTGAGCAGCTCGGGGGTAAGCCAACACCTGCAGTAGGGTTTGCTCTTGGTATGGAAAGGCTGATTTTGTTACTTGAAAACATTTCCATGCCAGTCAACACTAAGCCAGTTATTGATCTATATTGTATAGCGTTTGGGTATGAAGAGAAAAAAGCGCAAATGGTTCTTGCAGAAAAGTTGCGTAAACTATATCCCGATTTAGTGATTGTTATGCACTGCGGGGAAGGCAGCTTTAAAAACCAGCTGAAAAAGGCCGATAAATCTGGTGCTCGTTTCGCACTGGTTATGGGAGAAGACGAGCTGGCTAATAATGTTGTAGCACTGAAACCACTACGTGAGCGTAGTGAGCAGGAACGTTTTGCCACTAATGATCTCGTGGCGATTGCAGCCAGAATTGCCAATTAAATTTTGGTGGTTATTCAGCTTACGCTCAAATTCGAACACAGTCTGAATGGTTGCGGAGTTCGCGGAATAGCTGCAAATTTTGTAACATCGCTATGTGAAGAATTAAACGTAGCCTGAAATAACAATACAGCTTACTAATTAGATTTTATTGATTGAAGCGAGAAAATACCAGAACTCACTTTTGGCAAGCCTTTGATATAACCTTGGCTTGAGTGGCTTCTTTACTGAAATTATGACAAATAATATGTAGGAGAGCTTTGTGGAATCATACGCTACCGAAGAGCAACAGGTAGAAGCGATAAAAAAATGGTTTAAAGAAAATGGTGCATCCATATTGTTTACAATTGCCATAGTTCTTTCCTTGGTTTTTGGGTGGCAGGCGTGGACGCGCTCCCAGGAAGACACGCAGCAGACTGCTTCTGTGTTATATCAGGATATGATTGAAGCGCTAGTTTTGGCAAAAAATCCCACCGAAACCGAAAAGCAGTCCAGCACAGTGCATCACCTTGGCGAGCAGCTTATAGAAGAATATTCAGACCTTCAGTACGCGCACTTTGCAGCACTTGCCATTGCGAAGCTCGAGGTGGAAAAGGGCAACTTTCCTGCAGCAGTTGATCGTTTAAAGTGGGTATTAGACCAGAAGGCCGATAAACCGCTTGAAAATGTCGTCAAAGTTAGGTTGGCACGTGTACTTACAGAACAGAAAAAGTACGATGAGGCTCTGGTGTTACTGGCTGACCCTCTCGATGAATCGATTAGAGTTCTGGCTGAAGAGGTTAAAGGAGATATTTACCTTCAAATGGGTGAAACCTATGACGCACGGATGGCCTACCAAAGAAGTATTGATGTCGCCACGAGTGTTGGCCTGCAGCAAGATGGATTAGTTCAAATGAAACTTGATGATCTGGCAGTTTCCCCTGAGCTTGCAGTTGAATAAGTGGCTTAATAACGACACATCGCCCCATATAATCACATAAGAATCATTTTACTAATGACAAAAAACCTCGTTAAAAACTCTACTCTGTTGGCTGCTTTTCTTGCCCTTTCTGCACTGATGGCAGGGTGTAATAGTCTTCAACCCCTTTTAAAGGAGTTTTCTTCTTCCGAAGGGCCTTCGATTGAGGCGCAATGGAGCGTTCAAATTGGTGAGGGAGTCGGTAAGTATTACTCCAGACTGGAGCCAGTTGTTACTGAAAAAATGATTTATGCAGCTGATCCGCAGGGTGTCGTGGTGGCGATTGATAGGCAGTCCGGAGAAATTGTTTGGAAGGAAAATTTAAATATTTCCATAGGTGGCGGCTTGTTTGCGGGTTATGGCCTTGTACTGCTTGGTAGCAGTGATGGGGAGCTATTGGTTCTTGATCAGGATAGCGGTAAAGAAAAGTGGCGCGTTGGCCTTAGTGGTGAAATTCTCTCGGCACCCCAGTCTAATGGTGAGTTGATCGTCGTGCAGACCACTGATGGTAGCTTGTATGCATTAGATGCGGTAACACAGGCCCAAAAGTGGGTATACAAAACCATTGTCCCAGTACTTAGTTTAAGAGGCACCAGTACGCCATTGATTAAAAATGGTCAGGTGCTCGCTGGCTTTGCTAATGGTAAGTTTATATCCATTTCTGTGGATACGGGTATTCCAAAGTGGGAGTCTGTTGTTGCCTTGCCTGAGGGACGGTCTGAGCTTGAGCGTATCGTTGATGTTGATGGGCGTTTTGTCGTTGATGGCGACATTGCCTATGTGGGCGCGTATCAAGGTAAAGTGGTTGCAATTGAACTTTCTTCTGGCCGTATCTTGTGGAAGAAGGATATGTCCAGCCATGTTGGACTCGAATCAAGCCTGTCAAACCTTTATCTGGCAACCTCGGCGGGGGAGTTATTAGCGCTTGATCAAAGTAATGGTGTAGAGCTATGGAGTCAGGATCTATTGATGGATCGAAAACCGACTATGCCGGTGAGGATGGGGCCATATATTGTTGTAGCTGATTTCGAGGGTTATCTTTATTGGATCTCTCAGATTGACGGTAAGGTTGTTATTAAGCACCGTATAACTGGTCGTACAGACAGGGACAACCCAATTAGTAAGAATAAAGCGGTGTATCAGTCCATTACCAGGGAGTCGGGGAATGGGATTAGAACCCCAGTAGCCGTAAGAGGGAATGAGCTATACATACTCAATAACTATGGTGAGCTTAAAGCACTAACTTTGAAGAAATAGTACAGCTTGCACTGAGTTAATGCGTGTTTTGAGGTATATTTCACCAAGAGCAGACGCTTTGGGAGATGCAGTGTTGTATCTTCCAAAGGTATTTCGAAAATCTGCTAGCTGTACATTTCGCGTTAAAAAAAGATTGGCTGATTAGCTCATCGTTACAAAACGCACCTATCCCCAAGGGTAATTAATTCTAATGGAACCTGTCATCGCTATAGTCGGGCGTCCGAATGTTGGTAAATCCACAATTTTTAATAAGCTTACACGTAGCCGCGATGCTATCGTCGCTAACTTTTCAGGTTTAACCCGAGACCGTCAATATGGAGAAGGGAATGTTGAAGGGCGCCACTTTATTGTTATTGATACGGGAGGCTTGGCTGAAGAAGAACATTCTGTAGATAGCCTTATGGTGAATCAATCCTTGGCCGCGATAGAAGAAGCAGATGTGGTTCTTTTTGTTGTAGATGCTAGGGCAGGGGTTATGGCCGGCGACCTGAGTATTGCAAAACACCTTCGTAAAATCAGGGGTAAATCGGTTTATCTGGTAGCAAATAAATCCGATGGTTTAAATGCAGACATTGCCCTAGCTGAATTTTATAGCCTGGGGCTGGGTGATCCCATCGCTACAGCCGCCGCGCATAATCATGGTATAAAGCCACTGATCGAATATGTGTTGGATGCCTTGCCTGCCGAGCAAGAGGTTGAAGAATTTGAAACAACAGGGCCTAAAATTGCGGTGCTAGGTAGACCTAATGTTGGAAAATCCACATTGGTAAACCGTATGCTCGGTGAAGAACGTGTTGTGGTATTCGATATGCCCGGAACAACGCGCGACTCAATTTATATACCTTATGAGCGAAATGGCAAACCTTACACCCTGATTGATACCGCCGGAGTGCGCCGTCGGGGCAAGGTGAAAGAAAGTGTTGAGAAGTTCTCCGTGATTAAGGCCTTGCAAGCAATTGATGATTCAAATGTCGTTGTATTGGTACTGGATGCAGCGGAGGGTATTGTTGATCAGGATCTCCACCTATTAGGCTTTGCCCTTGAGCGTGGGCGATCCATTGTCATAGCCGTGAATAAGTGGGACGGTTTGGAAACCTATCACAAAGATGGCGTGAAACGTGAGGTTAAGCGGCGATTGCACTTCGTTGAATATGCGAAAGTGCACTATATATCTGCGTTGCACGGCACTGGAGTAGGCGATCTATATGGTTCAATTGATAAAGCGTATCAGTCTGCCAATCTGAAAGTAAGTGCTTCTTTGGTTACGCGTTATCTTGAAGATGCCGTGGCAGCACATCAGCCGCCTGCGGTGAATGGGCGGCGTATTAAGCTCCGTTTTGCACACTACGGTGGTACTAACCCCCCTAGCATCATCATACACGGTAACCAAACAGAGAGCATTCCAGAGACTTACCGGAGTTATCTTGAAAACAGCTTCAGAAGTGCTCTAAAGCTGGTAGGAACACCGGTGAGAATTATCTTTAAGACCGGTGATAACCCTTATGAAACCAGAAAGGGAAAGTTGACGCGGAGACAAGAACTTTACAAAAATAAAAAAGAGAAAAGAAAGAAGCATTGATAGCAAGCATCACTGGGTGTGACTACAGCTCCGATGTAGTCACTCAGGCTATATAATTTGCATTCGTAACTACTCAGCTCACGCTCAAATTCGCGCATAACTGCGTTAAAAAATGATTATTTATACGTATAAACTCACAT
>JAESUE010000221.1 GCA_016763235.1 Pseudomonadales bacterium | reverse complement strand
TAAATTCAGATCAATCGTTAGGTGTAAGTTGTCTCCTGGGGTGGGGTCTAAGCGCTCAAGAAGGTTGATAATGCGTCCGTGGGCATTTTTTTCTACTTTTTGGTATCCGACTTTGCCGTGTAGCATTTCTTCGTAATAATTTTCGATGCCGACCTTACCAATATAGTGAGTGGCACTGTAATTTTCAGGGTCCAGTTTTTCAGTTTCGCGTTCATTAATGCGGCCTACGTAACCCAGTGCATGGGCCAATAAATCATCGTGGGGGTAATGGCGTATTAAGTCGGCGGAGATTTCTACACCGGGGAGTTCGTGCTGATTAACGGCAATGCTGGAAATCTCGGTTTCGTTGAGGTTGAATTTGAGTGGTACGGCTTCAAAGGGGCGGCGGCGTTGCTTACGACGTTTATGGAAACGTTTAAGGTGATCTTCGCTTATGACTATATAGGTACCGATTAGCGCCAGAGTTTCATCCAAATTTTTTATTCTTTCTGGAACCAGTCTTACTGAAAAGCTGGGTTGGTTGTCGGCAAGTAATACTCCATTCCGGTCGTAGATCAGGCCTCGAGTGGGAGCAACGGCTTCCAGTTGAACGCGGTTTTTTTCAGATTGGGTGGTATAGAGTTCGTGTTGGATTATTTGCAGGTATGCCAGGCGGCCGATAAGAACCAACGCCATTAAAATGGTGAGGAAAAAGGCAACATAAATCCGTTGACGATGTATGCTTAGTTCGCGCTGAGGATTTTTAAAATTAAGATGGTCGGGCATCAATCGGGAGGTGCTGCTTTGCCTTGGTTTGATTTTCTGAGTAGTTACGATTTATTTTAGGCGTAAAGGGTTCCGCACGCCAGTGTTAACGGTGGTAGGGGTGGCCCGTATTTATAGACCAGGCACGGTATATTTGTTCCGCCAAAATAACGCGTACCATGGGGTGCGGGAGAGTCATCGCTGATAATGACCACTTTTCATCGGCTTTGGCGAGACAGTTATCGCTTAAACCCTCTGGGCCACCAATGAATAAAACGATGTTTTCTCCTTGCTGCTCGTAACCTTCCAATTTGCTGGCAAGGTTTTCTGTGCTCAGGGCCTTGCCTTTAACATCGAGGCAAACTACTCGGTAGCGAGGAGGAATGGCCGCGAGCATCTGTTGGCTTTCTTTCTCCATTAAACGCTTTATATCCGCATTTTTGCCGCGTTTATTCAGGGAGATTTCAACCAACTCCAGCTGAATGGATCCGGTGAGCCGTTTTTGATAGTTCTGGTAGGCTTCCGAGACCCAATTGGGCATTTTATTGCCCACTGAAATGAGACGAATTTTCATTCGTCGCTTTTGACTTCAGGCGGGCTCCACAGGTGCTCAAGGTCGTAACGAGCGCGGGCTTCGGGCATCATTAGATGAACGATAATGTCGGATAAATCCACCAGTACCCAGTCACTGGACTCTCCGCCCTCTGGGGGCAGAGGCTGCTCTCCAGATTGTTTTAATTTCTCAACGACGTGTTCTGCCATGGACTTGATGTGGCGGTTTGAGGTGCCACTGGCGATAACCAGCGTATCGGCAATGCTGTTGTGGGGGCGAATATCCAGCGTAATGATGTCTCGCGCTTTAATGTTTTCAAGTGTATTGATGATTAGTGATAATTTTTTGTCGGGTTTCGTGCTCATTCAGTATTCCGTGATTTGGTCGATAGGGTTTGGGTTTGGTAGCCGTAAAGCTGCTGTACTTTAATGTATGACCAGACAGCATCCGGCAGCAGGTATCTGGGGGAGTGGCCTTTTGCGACTTGCTGTCTTATGTTTGTGGCAGAAATTGAAAGGGGGGGGATCTCTTCTATCCAAATTCCTCCACTCGCTGTTTCTTTCAGTTCTTTCAAGCTCTCTGATAAGTGTTGTTGAAGAAGCTCACGAATAACAGCATTCTGACTGAGTTCCGTACCAGGGCGCTGCAAAACCAGCAGGTGCCCCAGTGTAAGTATTTCTTCCCAACGATGCCACTGTGGTAGAGAGTTAAAGGAATCCATGCCAAGCGTTACGATTATGGGACGGCGTTGGCCTATTTCCTCTCGTAGCGAAAGTAATGTATTCACAGTATAGGAAATATGGTGTTGTTCGCACTCACGTGTATCTACAATTAAGCCGGTTTTACCATTTTGGCTATCACATTCTATTGCCAGCCGAATCATATTGACGCGATGTTGTGCGTGAGAGTCGGGTTGGTTCCGGTGGCCTGGAATATGGCAGGGTAATAGTCGCAGTTCTTCTACACCTAATCGTTCGCGTATTTCCAACGCTGCACGAAGGTGACCAGAGTGTATTGGGTCGAACGTGCCACCAAGAAGCACCACAGGGGAAGCTGGAACGGATGCTTTTTGATCGACTGGGCGCAAGGGTTTATTGTCGGATATGGCCGTCTCCCAGTACTACGTATTTCTGGCTCGTTAAGCCTTCAAGCCCAACAGGGCCACGGGCGTGTATCTTGTCTGTAGAAATGCCGATTTCTGCTCCTAGGCCATACTCAAAACCATCTGCGAACCGAGTGGAGGTGTTTACCATCACTGAACTGGAGTCTACCTCGGTGATAAAGCGCCGACTGCGTGAATAGTCTTCGGTGATAATGGAATCAGTATGGGCGGAGCCATGGGTATTAATGTGAATGATCGCCTCATCTAAATCGGCCACGATTTTAATGGCAAGGATGGGGGCGAGGTACTCGGTATCCCAGTCTTCGCTTGTGGCGCTTTTTATGCCGTCTAGTAGCGCACAGGTTTTTTCACAGCCGCGCAGTTCTACTTGCTTCTCGTCAAAGGCTTGAGCAAGTCTTGGTAATATCTGAGCAGCAACCCCTTCTGCTACCAACAGTGTTTCCAAGGTGTTGCACGTGCCGTAACGCTGTGTTTTGGCATTGAGCGTGACCTTGAAGGCTTTGTCGAGGTCTGCTTTGTCATCAATATACACATGGCAGATACCATCAAGGTGTTTGATAACGGGAATGCGGGCTTCGCCACTGATGCGTTCTATCAAACCCTTGCCGCCGCGTGGCACGATAACATCCACGTATTCAGGCATGGTGATAAGGGCGCCTACTGCTGCTCTGTCGGTAGTTTCTACCACCTGTATAGCATTTTCTGAAATACCGGCTTCCTGTAGGCCGATTTTCAGGCAAGCTGCGATAGCTTGGTTGCTATGAATGGACTCGGAGCCACCTCGTAGAATGGCGGCATTGCCAGACTTCAAGCAAAGGCTGGCGGCTTCTATCGTTACGTTAGGTCTTGATTCGTAAATAATGCCAATCACTCCAAGGGGAACACGCATTTGGCCCACTTGAATACCGCTGGGCCGGTAACGCAGGCCATTAATTTCACCAATGGGGTCGGGCAAGGAGGCGACTTGCTGCAAGCCCTCTAGCATTGATTGGAAACGCGCTTCGTTTAGCTCAAGACGGTCGAGCATTGCGGCATCAAGGCCTTTTGCTTGCCCTGCTTCAAGGTCTTTTTGGTTCGCCGCAAGGATTTGCGGGCGTCGTGGAATCAGTGCATCAGCAGTAGCCAGTAGCGCTTTATTTTTTTGATCGGTAGTGGCTCTGGCGGTTTCACGGCTTGCTTGGCGAGCACGTTGCCCCATTAGTTGCATGGTTTGGGTGATTTCGTCCATTAAAGCCTCATTTACGAGTGGCAAATTAAACACACAAGGCTCTGCTTAGGCAGAACGGCCTTGATATAATGCTTGCTCAGGGGGAATTAGAATAGCTGGACATTATCAGCCATCTGAGAGCATCCGGCTAGATACAATTCTCGTGACTATTTAGCGAACCCTGTAACTGTTTAGATTGCGTTCAAATTTGAGCAGAACAAGGCGAAAAATGTGTGTTTATACGCATAAATGATTATTTTTTAACACCGTTATGCACAGATTTGAGCGTGATCTGAATAGCGATCCATTCTCTAATGGCTGTTTGAAGCCTAAAGTCGCTAAAAAAGAATATTAAAAGAAGTGGTCCAAAGGCGAAGGTCTTCATTTTTTGAAGGGTGATAAATAAATAAGCCCGTTGTGCCGTTTAGTATTTCGGCTTGGTGGTATTCGAATTTTAGTGTTAATGAATTGCTAGCGTAATAACGCGTCCCTACGCTCAGTGATTTTTGTTCCTGCAGAAAGTTGTTTTGAATATTGTTAAGTAGCTTGTTATCGCTTAAAGTTTGGGTGGCATTGGTAGCGGCTAGAGTGAGATAGGGCGTAAATTCGTTGGTCTCTCGGGCAATGGTAATGTAGTAGCCGGTTTGGGGGGGGATATCTGTTTCAAGTTTGCCTAATGCGATCTTGTCATCAATGATCGAGGTTGTAAAATCAAACTTACCTTTGCCCACATCTACGTGTGCCACCTCAGCAAGCATCATCCAGGCGTCTCTTTCCATTCTTACGCCTAGGCTCAATATCAATGTGTCCGGCATATGTACCAAGGAACCATCACCATCGGTCATAATTGAATCGGCAAACATCATTGCTGCGTGCAAGTGAAAGCCTTGGGTTTCTAACTCGGTGCTCAGCCCGAACACACTTTCTGAATCCAGGCTCGCCACGGTGCGAGTGGTGCGGCTAACAAGGGTTTCGTTCAGCCGGCCAATATAGGGTTGAACACGTAAGTTATAGTCGCCGAGTTTTTTTTGATAGGTTAGTTCTACACCATTCACCCTGGTAAGGAATGAGTAGGACGTTTCATACACCTCTACAGGGGCGCGCGCCCACAAATAACTGGCACCCACGTCAAGATGCTTGGATATCAAGTAGGTATTTGGAATAAGCTTTCCCACCTTGATGTTGATGTTTGGGCGCAGCTTGTAATCTATAAACAGCAGTTCAAATTTTGGTTTGTAGGCGTGGCTTTTATCCGGCTCTGCTCCGCGCGCAGTGAGCTGCCCCTGAAAACTCACCTTGGAATCCAGTCGCTTGGAAAGCATCAGCCCCATAACCGTGCCAGACTGGTAGTTGATGTTGTCGGTGTATTCTTTTGCCTCAATATAGGGTGTCGAATGGTTCGTTTTGGTGATGGAGCTAGAGAGAAAGCCGTGAATATTGAGCGGGTCTGCAAGTGCGATGCTGCTCAGGCTTAACGCAGCTATACCAACTACACCAATTGCACCAATTGCACTTCGGCTCAGTAAGCGAATAAGGGTAAAGAACGTGTATTGAAATTTGTTATAATTTGTCATAAGTAAACATTAGCTTAGTGGGACAGTGACATAATGTAATAGAGTATTGGTCAAAAACAAGTGTGTTGCGTAAACAAACTTTAAAAAAATGTAAAAAAGGGGGTTCTGAGTATGTATGAAGCCCATAAAAATCACGGCGCTCTTAATTCTTCTGGTTTTTTCCTGCTAAGTTGGAATGTTTTAAAAGGGAAAAGAGCGGGCTGGCAGGATGATTTGCAGCGTTTGGGCGCTGATGCTGATTTGTTGCTGTTGCAGGAAGCATTGTTGCATGATGAGTTCTATTGTCATTTGGGGCGTCGACTAGACTGGCATGTTACCGAAGGGTATACGCATTTTAATCGTCAGTCAGGGGTTTTAACTGCATCCGTGGTGGGGTCTCACCGGAAACAAAGTTTCACTCGGAAGGAGCCGCTTCTTCGAACACCAAAATCGGCGTTGATAACGGAGTATTCTCTGCTTGATCACCCTTGTACATTGTTGGTGGCAAATATTCATGCGATTAACTTTACTTGGGGGCTTTTTCGTTTTCATCAGCAGCTTAACGATATATTTTCTATTATCGCTGCCCATGAGGGGCCGGTCGTTCTGGCCGGAGACTTTAACGTGTGGCGCGGTAAGCGTATGAAACTTTTGCGTGATATGGTGTCTGATGCCAGATTGACGGAAGTGGATTTCTTGAAGGACTGCAGAAAGTCAGCGTTTAATTATCAGTTAGACCACATCTTTTACCGAGGGCTGCGAAAAAGGGAGTCGGCGGTCCATGAGGTGAGCACGTCGGATCACAATCCTATTACGGCGATTTTTTCGATAGATTAGCCACAGCCACGCTGTGCTTGTGATCTATGCGGGGTGCCTGTCAAAGAGCAATAGGTGCTGGGGTGCTCAAATTCCCAGCGAGTCCCACATTGCATCGATCTTATTGATAACGTCTTTATCCATGCTGATGGGTAAACCCCATTCCCGCTGGGTTTCTCCTGGTAGTTTGTTAGTGGCATCAAAGCCTATTTTGGAGCCAAGCCCTGAAACCGGTGATGCAAAGTCGAGGTAGTCGATAGGGGTGTTTTCTATTATCACTGTGTCGCGCCTAGGATCCATGCGAGTGGTTATAGCCCAGATGACATCTTTCCAATCTCGTGCGTTCACATCGTCGTCGGTAACGATAATAAATTTCGTATACATAAATTGGCGTAAGAAAGACCATGCACCCATCATTACCTGTTTGGCATGCCCTGGGTATTGTTTCTTTATGGTGATGACCGCCATGCGATAAGAGCAGCCCTCTGGCGGCAGATAAAAATCTACAATCTCAGGAGACTGCTTTTGTAAAATGGGAATAAATATCTCATTGAGGGCAACTCCCAGTATTGCAGGTTCATCCGGTGGTCGGCCGGTATAGGTGCTGTGGTAAATGGGGTCGGGGCGCTGGGTGATGCGCTCTATGGTGAAAACTGGGAACTCTTCCACTTCGTTGTAATAACC
>JAESUE010000220.1 GCA_016763235.1 Pseudomonadales bacterium | reverse complement strand
TTTTAAATTCCAGTGGTTAATAAAAAGGTATATCCCCAGTGTAAAGAATACCCACCCGTATCCCAATCAACGCTTTTACGTTTGACTCAATGTAGGAGCCGTATGCGTTAGTAGCGCACGTACGGATCTGCGCCGGAGGCTTGATGAGTATACGGTAAAACGTATATAAATTAGGGCTTTACGGCGACTCTAATAGTTGACATGTTTTCCTACTAATATTAGTCTTCCGGATAATAATCCTCTGGCAAAAAAGCTAGGACAGGCACTACCACTGCGCACTACCACTGGTTCAGCCAGCAGTTACTTTACCCATGACGGCAGCCAACGGCGCATCAAGCAAGTGGCGAATGGAGAAACCACGCTTTATCTCGCACCCGGTTACGAGCGTGTACTCAAACCCGCTAACACTATAGAGCAAGTATAATATGAAAAATAAATTGAAAAAAAATAATAAAGGGAGGGGCCATTAGCGAGAAAAGTAATTGATTCAGCGCGGCAACAGCTGCAAAAAAAAGTTACTAGTTTAGGCGACTGGAAAGAAGGAACGCTAAGGTCAGAGGAGGATCAAGCGAGCATAATTTCAGAGGAGAGACTGAGTAAGCTAGACCCACTTCATGCACTTTATGTATATAGTCAGAATCACCTGTCTGTACTAATTGAACAAGTTTCTGAATTGCCAATATTGAATAAGTTGGCAAATATGTATGCGGCGGCATTAGAAGAATATATGCCCTCAGGCCCCCCGGTGAGTCCGCTAACAGCTTCATATTTCACGTGCTGGGGAGCTTTTGATCTATGTTATTTTGGTGCAAAAAAGGAGACTTTATGCACTGTGGTGACAGACTTTTGTAAATATATCAACGCTGATGACGGGCAAATTGAGGTGTTTGAAGAAATGCAAAACTCATACATGGGCATATATAAGCATGAAGGGATATCAGGAGAATATATTAATTTTCGCGAATTTGTAACAAATCGAAAGTTAAGGGCAGTTTGTCCTAGTGGTTATATGGGGTGCGAAGGAGAGGTTTGGTTGGCTAGAATTCTTCCGCCATTGTTTAATTCGTTCAATTACTCGGTGGTCTTTACTACACCATATATTTTGGGGAAACTAGGAAATGACAACTCTTTTATTTCAGCAGTTGAAAATGATTGGTTGAATTATTTTGATCGAAACTTGGGGAAAACAAAGCTTGAAAATGTTGATGATTCTTACCGGTCGTTGATGAAATATGGTTTAAGTAAAAATTATTGGAATGAATATATTTTCCTGTCTTATAGAAACCATAGAGATGATATGATTATTCTTGAAGGGTTTCCAGATATATTGTCAAGTATGCCTCATGCTAAGTAACCCCCTGTGTCAGGCTAGTTGTAAAAAATAAAAAGCTAGGACAGGCGCTACAAAAAAACTACGCCTATGATGAGAACGGCAACACCCTAACCGAAACCTTAGACGGCATTACCACCACCTACAGCTACGATGCCAAAAACAAACTCATCCAAGTCGACAAACAAGGAGCCACCACCGAATACGGCTACAACACAGAAGCAAAAGCTAGGACAGGCACTACTACAGTGTTCAGAAGCAAAAGCTAGGACAGGCACTACTACAGTGTTTTTGTACTTAAGGAAGGATAGATGAGTAGGTTCTCAAAAAATATTGCCCCTTACGTTAATGATGAGCTGCTGAAAGCAAGCCAAACACAAAACTCAGGAGATTATTCTTCGGCGTTTACTTATCTCGAAAATGCTCATGTGCTTGGTCAGGAGTCAACCTACTGGCATGTCAAAGTGCACTACCTAATGATGCTATGGGGTATCAAGCAAAATAATATTAAGGAAGTACTTGGTCAAGTATTTCGAATTATAGGTGCCGCTTTATTTACTGCTGTAAAAGGCGTTCCTATTGGCAATACCGGCGGAAGCAATGTCAGTCCGATAAAAGTAATGCCAATAAAGCCAGAACACGCTGCAATCATTTCTAAGGCTAAAGACAATGCATAACACGGCGCTCAAAATGAGCGCAAACTCCGGTTTGCGGCTTTTAGCTTAAACATTAGGTTCGTGAATAATTCGTTCAGAGGCAGAGTTAACTGAGATGAAAGAAAGAAAGTTGTCAGTTTTTGAGCGATATTTAACTATCTGGGTATTGCTGTGCATTGTAGCTAGCATTGCTATTGGAAAGCTTATTCCAAGTGTTGCTACAACATTGAATGATTTTTCTGTCTATCAGGTGTCCATTCCCATTGCAGTCTGTCTGTTTTTTATGATGTATCCCATCATGGTAAAGATAGACTTCTCACAGGTGCTAAAATCAGTAAAAACTCCAAAGCCGGTTATTCTGACGCTTTTTATTAACTGGGGCATAAAGCCTTTTAGTATGTTCGCGATATCGTACTTATTCTTAGGTTACTTATTTAGGGATCTATTACCTGGCACAGAAATTTTGTCTAATGGTGAAGAGGTTGAATTGTGGCGAAGTTATATTGCTGGAACAATATTACTTGGTATTGCTCCTTGTACAGCGATGGTGTTGCTGTGGGGGAATTTAGCAAAAGGGAATGATGGACTAACCTTAGTGATGGTTGCGATAAATTCATTAATGATGCTTTTGCTTTACGGGCCTTTGGGTGGCTTATTGCTAAATGTTAATTCCATGCCAGTACCTTGGCAAACGATGGTGCTTTCGGTCTCTGTCTATGTTGCGCTACCGTTAATAGCAGGATACTTTTCTAGAAAACTAATAATAAAACATATGGGAATAGAATGGTTCAGTGAGAAGTTTTTACGCTGGTTGACGCCTGTTAGCATCACTGCATTGCTGGTTACGTTGATCCTATTATTTTCGTTTAAAGGTGAGGTGATCGTTAGTAATCCACTCACCATACTATGGATAGCTATTCCGCTACTGATCCAGACATTGTTTATTTTTAGCCTTGGGTACTTTGTATTTTCAAGGCGGTTAAAACTCTCATATCAAGATGCTGCACCAGTATCATTAATCGGTGCATCTAACCATTTTGAGGTTGCGATTGCCACAGCAGTTATTTTATTTGGTCTTTCTTCTGGGGCGGCCTTAGCGACAGTGGTGGGTGTTTTAATCGAAGTACCATTAATGCTTATGTTGGTTTCGTTCTGTAAGAGAACGCGCTATTTATTTGATTATGAGAGCGTATCTAAAAATAAATGAGCCTAATAGTCGCAAATCCAGAATGCCGTACGAATATACTTATGTGGCTTTTTATTTGAGTGTGCATTTCTTTGGGGTAAGACCATTACCACTTTTCTTTAATGCCTCTCAATTATATAGCGTCAATACCCCATGACTGAAGAGCAGAAAATTTTTAGGCTATAAAATCTGGCTGAGGATATCCTTGGCTCGTCCCAAATGGTTGTTTATCTCAACGCCGGTATTGTAGCTGAGGCCAAGTCGTTCAATTACGTCATCGACCATATCCCGTAAAGCCGTTTCCTGTTCTTCACTTAAGCCCAGAAATAGGAGCTTTTCTTCCAGCTCTATCTTCAGCCATTGCATGGTTTGATCGATGCCATCTTCCATTTTGTCGAACTCGCCACTTATTTGATTGAGTTGCGAGTGACTTTGTCGAATCGCTTCTTGTGTCTGAGTGGATTGTTGTTCTTTTAGTGCAAATTCAGCGCTTAGAATGCGGAGTTTGTTTTCAGTGGCATTGCATAAAATTTGTGGCTCTTCGTAGATTTGTGTGGAGCTCATGGAGCCATTTCCAATCCGCCGCAATAAAATAATATGCTATTTCTAAATCCGTCAAAGGATCTATAGCCTCTA
>JAESUE010000219.1 GCA_016763235.1 Pseudomonadales bacterium | reverse complement strand
TGTCAATCGGATTGGCATGGCTGCTGAACAAATTGGGTGATAAAAGTGCTGATAGCGTGTATAGCTATGGCTATCATCGATTTTCACTGCTAGGAGCACTAATTAATGGGGTCGTGTTGGTAGCAGGATCCCTGTGGATCTTTACCGAAGCGATTCCCCGGCTTGCCGATCCTGAGATGCCGGATGCGCAAGGTATGTTATTTTTGGCGATACTTGGCGTAGCTGTTAACGGCTACGCAGCCTATAAACTTAGCAAAGGCAAAACACTGAACGAGCAAGTCCTTAACTGGCACTTATTGGAAGATGTTCTTGGCTGGGTTGCTGTACTCATTGTCGCAATCATGTTGTTATTTGTTGACTGG
Organism: Pseudomonadales bacterium; assembly: GCA_016763235.1. Taxonomy (GTDB): domain Bacteria; phylum Pseudomonadota; class Gammaproteobacteria; order Pseudomonadales; family UBA3067; genus UBA3067. Next base: position 3,272 of record JAESUE010000219.1, on the reverse strand, counting down.
CCAATACTCGACCCCATTCTCTCAATCGGCTTCACACTATTTATTTTATTTAACGTGACGAAAAACATCGTTGTAACGGTGCGCTTATTTTTACAAGCCACACCGGACAATGGTATGCGCGATAAAATATTCCATGAGTTATCTGCTCTGGATAAGGTAAAAGAGATTCATCATTTGCACTTATGGTCCCTCGACGGGGAACGCCATGTGCTAACGGCTCACCTTGTGTTGAATAGTGTGATCGACCAGGAAGCTCAGATACATATCAAGACAGAAGTTGCCAATAAGTTGAATCACTTTCAACTGGAACACACTACCATTGAATTTGAATTGTTGGATGAATGTTGTCGGGACACAAAACGTATAGATTAAGCAAAAAAATGGATGCTCTGCTGAGTTGCTATTTTTGAGTGCAAAGGCAAATTGATTAATCTGGATGCAAGGGTTTCTTTATATGTTTCCCAAACAAAAACAACTGAATGTCGGCGTAAAAGCTACCTGTTGGTTGAAAGAATTCTAGCTCTAGTGCTTACTATGAAGTCTTTGCTGCTTGTATTTTTTCGCATAGGGTATGTTGCCCTCGTTGAAAATTGTAAAAGGCGTTAGCATCCTAGCACTTGAGCCGTTTTTAAAGACGAATTTCGTGAGAAGACTATGCTCACCATTCTCACGTTTTGTTGTGTCAAACGCTCTTGGTCGCATATTATGGCGTTTGTGTTTTCTATCAATTAAATCGAAAGGCGGCCATCTATCAACGTTTAGAGCACGACCTTTGCCCGTAGGGTCATCCAGCCAAAAGGTAACATTTTCAATATTTTTTGCGGACGTTGATATCCAGATGAAAACCTTTCCTTCAATTGCCCGGTTGTAAAGTGGTTTGTTTTGGTTTTTTTCCTGCGATAGAGATACTACCGTAGTGATCGTCGCTGTTTCAGCGTAAATTTCATTTGATACCAGAAGCAACCCACACAAACAATATATTGTGAATAGGCATATTTTCCCAAAGTGCGAGTAAAGAGAATGCATGGTCAACCTGCTATAATTATATTTTGTCTAATACTGTCTGTGTTTTAAAGAGCATACAAAGTATAGCGTAATTTCGTATCGTTGACTTTTCTCAGTAGCATTATTGTATTTAGTGCGCGACAAACACCTTTGTAGGGGTACTGGGAAATTATGGCCACTTTGTCACGTGAAACATTATTGTTAGACTGCAACAAGATTTACTACGAATGCTGGAAAGAGGAAAAACAGTGATGGAAGTTTGTGAGCTAATGCAGTATCAGGCAAAGGAAATATCACATGCCTGTTTAAGAAAAATCAAACTTTTGGACAGCATGCACGATAAAACCACCGAAACACAATCAGTTTCAGCTGATACCCCTTTGGTGCGAAGGTATCTTATAGAGCGACCAATCGCAGAGAGAGACTACGATCTGTCCACGGGCATATCAAGTGGATCGATCGGTGATATCAAACCGGAAACATGAGGACGTCTAAAGACAGATTGGTACGGAAAATAACAGGTGAAACCCCCTTTTTGTTTCCTTCCTATATAGCATTGGTTAATTATCATCTGTTTTGTGCAATACAGAGAAGCGCGATTATGGTTAGATATTTACGCCATTTATAGCTGATAGTTCCTAAAAGACGATCGTTTAATTCTTCAATTTATTGAAAGTTGTGAAGATATTCTCGATTACCAAATATCATATTTGCATAAGTAATTGTTATTAAACTATTTGCAAAGATTTCCCCAGTACCCCTGAAAGCTAAGAAACCTGACGAAACTCAGTTTCAGTTACCTCTAAACCGGTAACCGCATCTCTATACACAATCCACCGTTCGGTCGGTTATACGCTCGAATATCTCCCTGATGAACCTCAACAGCTCGACGTGCAATGGCTAACCCCAATCCATAACCGGGGATTTTGACATTTTGATTTCTATCATTGATACGTACAAAGGGCTGAAATAAGTCGGCGAGATTTTCTTCGCTGACGCCTTTGCCTTTATCGCAGATGGTTACTACCGCAACACCACCTTCCTTCACCAAGGTTACTATGACCTGGGTTTGTTCTGCAGTATGGTATATCGCGTTACGTACGACGTTTTCGATAGCACGTCGTAATAACTCAATACTGCCATTAATCAGCACTTCATCTTGTTGGTTAAAATCCACTTGTTTCTGTTGGCTGGTGGCTTCGAACTCTGCGTCATCTACAATGGAGGCGACGAGGCCGCTAATTTCAAAGTAATCACTTTCGTTGTTATACACATCGGCTTCTATTTGCGAGAGTGTAAGGAGCTCGCCTACCAGCTCATCGAGTCGTTGACTTTCTTTTTCAACACGCTGCATCAGCTCTTCGGTTTTTTTGGGTTGTTGGCGGCTCATTTCGATGGCGACTTGTAATCGCGCTAGCGGCGAGCGCAATTCATGAGAGACGTCGTTTAGCAAACGCTTTTGATTGGCAACAAGTTGTTGCACTTGTTCGGCCATATGGTCAAAGTCTTTTGCGAGGTCGGTAATTTCATCTTTACGCTTCCCCATTTTGTGCATTACCCGTGTATCTAATTTGCCTTCAGAAAATCGGTTGGTGGCTTCACGCAGGTGTCGAATAGGTAAGGTGATATACCACGCGAGCCCAGCACTGAATGATAAGCTACCTAAGATGACAATAAGTAACGTCCCCCAAGGGAGGCTCCTGATGTAATTTCGATTATGACGATTTGGGTGACCGTTACGATGCACTTCGAACAGCAGCAAAGTTTCCCCGCTAGGTGTGGTGACTTGTTGTGTTGGCGATTTATGTTCGGGTACCTGCGTATTGCCCACCGCAGCACGGGCTTTCTCCAAACGGCGAGGTGGCACTTTTTTTCCCAGTAGGTCGATGCCATCGTTATTCACAATATACACCGGAGGCTCTTTATGACGGCTGTTTTTGTGGCGCTCAACCACATTATCTAAGGCACTTCGTCCGCCTTCCTCTAGGGCTTCGGCAAGAAAGTACACACCAAAGTCTCCATGCTCACGTCGTCGCTTGCTTTCCAGTTCTTCAAAACGTTCTTCGAACCGCTCTTGATTGTGCATCCAAACCAACCCACCTACCACAAGGCTGGTTGATAGCAATGTCAGCCATAGGCCGAAGAATGTTTTCCAGAATAAACGACCCACTAGCTTTCACTCGAGAGTTGGTAGCCCATGCCGTGCTCCGACAGGTTGTCTTTGGTGACAACGGTGCCTACATGTTTCACCAAGGTTTGTAGCAAGT
>JAESUE010000218.1 GCA_016763235.1 Pseudomonadales bacterium | reverse complement strand
TGCTAGAAAGATCAAAAATACAACACCCCCAGTCGCCAGAGGTGTGGAAACTACTTGCACTAGCCTACGGCAAGACAGGAGACATTATCGGCGCACATATCGCCAGAACCGAGCAGTTCTTTCTCTCTGGAAGGCCCGATGAAGCCATTGAGCAGCTTGAGTTCGCGCTCGCATTAATTGATAACGACTTCCCACTGGTGTCCAAAATTGAACACCGCATTCAAGTCATTAAAAAAAGTAAGAGAGAAATTAAGCTGTAAGGAAGCTATTCTGCGAACCCTGCAACTGCTCAGATTACGTTCAAACTTGAGTAGAACAAGGCGGAAAATGTGCATTTATATGGTTAAATGATCATTTTTAACGCCGTTATGCACGAGTTTTGGCGTAAGCTGATTTGGGAGTGCGCGGAGTAGTTACGCTGTAAGAAGGGTTAACATAAAACCTGCTAAGCACGCTTTTTAACCGGCGCATTCATTCGTTTAGCAAAATCCAACATACGATTCAGCGGCGTTAAAGCACGATCGGCTAACATGCTATCCACAAAAACCTCATTCATTTCTGGCGTGGATTCGAGTACTGCCGCAAGATTATCCAAGCCGTTCATGGCCATCCATGGGCAGTAGGCGCAACTATTACACGTTGCACCCGCACCACCTGTGGGTGCCGCTATAAAGGTTTTACCGGGGTTCTGCTGCTGTAGCTTGTAAAAAATACCTCTATCTGTGCCAACAATAAAAACGTCATTATCCATTTGCTTGGCAGCATCAATAATTTGGGTGGTGGAACCCACCATATCAGCCATGTCCACCAAAGCAGCTGGCGACTCTGGATGAACCAACAAAGCAGCATTAGGATATAGATGCTTTAGATCATTAACGCCACTCGCGCGAAACTCGTCGTGCACAATACACGCGGCATCCCACAACACCATTTCTGCGCCGGTTTTCTTGGCCACATAGCTACCGAGATGTTTATCTGGCGCCCACAGAATCTCTTGGCCTTGGGATGACAGGTGATCTACGACATCCAAAGCAATGCTAGATGTTACAACCCAATCAGCTCGGGCCTTAACGGCAGCAGATGTGTTGGCATATACGACAACAGTATGGTCAGGGTAGGTGTTACAAAAATCATTGAACTTCTCTGCAGGACAACCAATATCAAGAGAACACGTTGCCTCAAGTGTCGGCATGAGAACCCGTTTCTCTGGGCTCAATATCTTCGCCGTTTCGCCCATAAATCGCACACCTGCAACCATCAGAGTACTAGCAGAATGCGCTTTGCCAAATCGAGCCATCTCTAGGGAGTCAGATACGCAGCCGCCAGTTTCCTCGGCAAGCTCCTGAAGGTAAGGCTCGGTATAATAGTGTGCGACTAAAACAGCATCTTCTTGCTTGAGAAGTCGCTTAATTTTATTTTTATACGACTTTTTTTCACTCAAGCTAAGCTTGTCGTGTTTGTGCGGGTTTTCAAGGTGTTCTCGCACGAAAACAGAGGTATCGTTGACCTTGGCCATATTATCTATCTTAAGCTTGCTCTGATCAATTACTCGGTCAGGCAAGTCATTTATATTTATATCTTCGTGGGTGCCATACGAGCACCAACAAGATGTGGGCATAAAACAAATGGCCTTTAGATGGTAACGAAAGCACACATCAAAACCATATATCACTCAAACTAAACACCCTCAAATCGGCCGATCAATATGACATTTCTATTACAAATAGTCCAGCTAAAGGCGCTCAGAAAACAACCAGAAGTGAGCGCCCACCCAACTCATCATCCGTACTGCAACTAAATGCGCTATATTTGGAACAGACTACCGACTAAGCATGTCCAAACCATATATAAACGCATCCATTCTCACACGAGGCTTTCGAGCAATGAGAACCCTATACTCCCTTATATTGCTTTTTAGCGTAACGTTACAAACAGCAACAGCTGGAATGGAAGCCATATGGGAACTACCAACCAAGGATATGCGCGTTAAAGTAGAATACCTGAACCAAAATAATATTCGCATAAGCATTGAAGAAGATCTCTATTTATTGATTAAAGAGCCTAACATCTACATGATTAATGGCAGCAGTGTCACAGATGTAAACGCATTTCGTGAAAAAATAAAAGACTGGAGAATTGTTCGATTCCTATCCAAAAAAATGGATAGCCGCTCACAACGCATCCCCCCTCCCGACAGCCTCAAGGCAAGCGGAAAGTTCGAAACTGTCGCGGGCATTCAGGGGGAAATCTATAATGCTGTCATCACGAATAGCGAGACAGGAGAAAAAGAAAACCGAGAAATTGTTCTAAGCAAACACCCGAAACTTGTGGAGCTTAAACAAGCAATGCGAGCTATTTCCGATCGCAACATGAAAACCTTTCATAACAAAGGGTTCGCCCATATGAAAAATGCCATGCAAAACTCTTTCCCCTCCGATGTATCTATTTTACGTTACGGAGAAAAATTTCATATTGCATACTTTTCTGAAAAAGACCTGCCAAAGGAGCGTTTTTTGTTACCCGCTAACGCCCCAATAAAAGAACTCCCAAGTATTTCAGACCTGACAGCCTTTATGCGCTTAGCTGTCCCACTTTCCCACTAAAACACGCCGAAAGTATTTTTATGTCAATGATGCGCGCTTGTATTTTAATTAACACAAGCGCAACATCGTCCGCCTTCACAAAACCTAACATACTGATTAAAAGTCGAATCTCATGCGTTACACCCTCAAACTTACTGCCATTTCAGCAATCCTCGTCGCACTTTTCACCATAGGATGCAGCAGCACTTCAAAACCGCCCACCTCTTCAAGCGACCCCAGCTCTACCTCAGAGCTGGCAGCCCTACTCTTAAAAAAAGCACAAAGTAGTCCATCCGGCGCCGCCGAACAATACTATATTGATGCCGCAGATCTGTTCCTAGGGAATGAACAAGCCGAAGAATCTCTTGCCGCCATCAGCCACATAAATTACGCAACCTTACCCCTTGCATTAAAATATCGTTACTTATTAATCTTTGCGAAAGCACACGTCTCGCTAGAAGACCCAGAACAAGCTTTAGAAGCCTTGAGTGGCTCACGCTTCAACATCAGTGCATTGGCCTCATCCCTTAGCATTGAAGAGCAACTAACGGTAGATCAGCTACGAGCCCATGCCTACGACAAGGCCAACAGACACTTTGAGGCCGCACGGGAACGCATATTCTTTAGCGGTTTGCTCTCAACGGAAGACCTGCGACTCAACGAGGAAAAAATCTGGGCTGGGTTACAACGCATTGCTCTAACTGCGTTACAGGACACCCCACAGCAACAGGCCAGTCTAGAGCTTAATGGCTGGATACAATTGGCGATTCTCGCCAAAAGTAATACTTACGATATTGATGCACAACTAAGATCACTTTCTATTTGGTTAGAGAGTTGGCCAAGCCACCCAGCCGCACAAAACCTTCCTCCCCGACTATCTATCATGAGCAACCTTCATGAGTTTCGCCCCAAACACATCGCGTTACTGCTTCCACTCAGCGGCCAGTTTTCAGCACATGCTGGCGCTATTCGTAATGGCTTCCTCGCCAATTATTACCTCTCCCAATCGCGCAACAACCCCACCCCAATTCTCCATATTTATAATACTGAGAGCAGTGACAAATCCTTTATGGAGGTATACATCGAAGCCAGCAGCTCCGGCGCTGACCTCATCATCGGCCCCTTGAAAAAGGAAAATGTTGCGCAACTGGAAACCATAGAGTCACTCCCAGTCCCTACTCTTTCATTAAACTATGGGCCGGAAGCCAGAGTAGCAAACAATCCAAACCTGACCGAGTTCGGACTTTCGCCAGAAGATGAAACCCTACAAATTGCGTTAAAGGCGTTTAGTGACGGCCACGACAAGGCGGCAATACTTTATCCAGATAATAGCTGGGGTTACCGCCTTGCACAGTCTTTCAGTGAACAGTGGCAAGCCATTGGTGGAGAAGTCCTCACACAGGAAGGTTTCCCCGTAAAAAACAACTACGGCCCCAGCCTGAAAGCCTTGCTCAATATCCCTGAAAGCGAATCACGAGCAACACGAATCAAACAAACCCTCAATGAGCCCATAAAATTTACAGCTCGAAGACGTAAGGATATAGATTTTATCGCGATGCTGGCCCTGCCTAATCAAGCCAAACAGTTAAAACCAGGCCTCGCCTTCTACTTTGCTGCTGATATCCCCCTCTACTCCACCTCTCACATTCATTCGACAGTGCCCACTCATTACAAAAATAACAACGATCTCAACGGCATCCAGTTCTGCGACATTCCCTGGATACTTGAGCCGCACTCAGACGTCCAGAAAGAACTGGACTCCGCATGGAGTAAACGCAACCAACGCTCTGAGAGGCTTTACGCATTAGGCGCGGACGCCTTTCATCTTTCAGCATGGCTGCCCATTATGAAAAAAGCCCCCAGCATATGGATTGTTGGCCAAACTGGGCGTCTACAATTACTATCCAATCAGAGAATCCAAAGAGCCTTACCTTGGGCCATAATGAAAAATGGTAAGGCAAGTGACATTAGCCCACCTCTACTCAATGAACTATAAGAGTGGAAGAAAACCAAACCCCGACTACTCACTCTCGTGATTTTATGAATACAAACCTAATAAAGAAGCTAAGCCCCTCTCAAAAAACGGGGCAACACTTTGAAAAGTTCGCCGAAAAATACCTTAAAAACAACGGCCTAAAACTCGTTGCACGAAATTACAACTGCCGTTTTGGCGAGATAGATTTAATAATGCTGGACGCAAAGACACTGGTTTTCATTGAAGTTCGCTATCGAAACAACCCTCAATTTGGTACCGCCCTCGACTCAATAACACCGGCAAAACAGCAAAAAGTCATCAAATCAGCGCAACATTATCTGCAAACTAATAACTGGGCAAATAAACTGTTTTGTCGTTTTGATGCTTTAGGTATTATCGGAGGCGACACTCAACAAAAAGACCGCAACCTGAGCTATCAAGTAGAATGGGTAAAAGACGCCTTTTCACTTTAACCTCAAATGCTAGTAACTATGCTAGTAACTATTCAAGCAGCAAATCAGTTAGCGAACTCTGTAGCTGTTCAGATTGCGTTCAAAGCCTTTGCTTGTCACTTAATGACTCTATTCGACCACCACAACTGTTTCGATTTCACCATTTCCAGGCCTGATCAAACAATCAACTTAAACGGAAACTAATCACTTGGACTTAATACAGCGAATTAATCAAAAAGCGGCCGTCTCCATCGCAACCCAAGTTCAAGTCGCCGAAGAGCTCAGCGAAGAGATTGCAGCAACCAGCGAACGCCTCGTAGAGTGCCTACTGCAGGATGGGAAATTTTTAATCTGTGGTAACGGCGTTTCTGCTTCAATCGCACAAGCGTTCACATCCCATTTATTAAATCACTTTGAGCACGAGCGTCCGCCACTACCGGCACTGTGCCTTTGCAGCAGCCACTCAACCACAACCGCAATCGCCACCGACAGTGGTTTCAGTGAGATTTACTCCAAACAAATTCACGCTCTCGGTACAAAAAATGACGTACTGATTGCCATCTGCTCAGACGGCAATTCACCTAACACCGTCCAAGCGGTTCAAGCCGCCCATGAAAGAGACCTGAATATTATTGCCCTAACCGCAGGCCAAGGTGGAGATGTCGCTCGCCTTCTTGGGCCAGAGGACATCGAGATAAGGGTGCCATCCGAAGCACGCTCGGATATTCACCTCAGCCACCTACTAATAGTACACTGCCTCCTTGATTTACTTGATTCACAACTATTTGGGATTGAATAAGCTTCATCCCGTGAATCAAGACCACTTGTCACGACTCTGCGAACTCTGTAACTGTTCAGATTTGAGCAGAACAAGACGAAAAATAGGCGTTTATATCGTTAAATGCTCAGTTTTTAACGCCGTTATGCACGAATTTGAGCGTGAACTGAATCGTTACGACCACTTCACCATTCACGAGTAATCATTAATGCATCGTTTTATAAAAGCAAAGCACCAGATTTTGAAGCTATTGCTTATTTCTCTCATGCTTTTAACTTGCGCTTGCTCGCAGCTGATTGTAGCGAGTAGCGGAAAACGTATCGCTGACCAAAATCACGGAAAACGAACCCTCGGTGCTTTTATCGAAGATCAAAGTATTGAAAACAAAGCCCTAATCAATATAAGAAACATCGCCCCTGAGCTGGGAAAATCTCGTATTAAAATCACCAGTTATAACGGCACCGTGCTCATAGCAGGGCAGACCACGTCTAGTCAGTCGAAAGCCAAAGCAAAAGACATCGTCAAAGAAATCAGGCATGTTCAGCGTGTTTACAATGCTCTTGAAATATCCAAGTCAAGCTCTCTTCTTGTTCGACTCAATGACAGCTGGCTCAGTTTCAAAATAAAACTTGCCCTGATGATGGATAAAAAGACCCCATCCAATAGAATTATAATCGCCACCGAAAACAGCTCAATCTACTTAATGGGTTTGCTTAATCAAAAGGAGGAAAGCGCCGCCATCGCAAGGATACGCCAAATACGCGGCGTCCAAAAAATCATCAAACTAACGGAGTATATTGAACAATAGCGAGATGAGCCACGATAGGACTGATTCGCTGGGAGGGGGGGTATAATATTCGGCAAGACGACAGGCAGCCTGGCCGCCTTATCAGAGGGTAACACCTCAGAGCCTAAACAGTCATAACTGTTTAGATGATGCATTGAGCAGAAGAACTCTGCTCAATCAGCTTATTTAATTAAACGTAAAACAGGTTTTATGGGTTTTTCTCTCTGGGCCATCTGAGGCTGATCTGCGGCAGACTCATCATCAACACCATCAAAAAACATACCCTGACCATTTTCTTTTGCATATATAGCCAGAACAGCACGAATAGGAATAGTAACGGAGCATGGCTTGCCCGCAAAGCGCGCAGAAAAACAAACCATACTGTTATCCATAACTAGATCACGTACTGCGCCCTGAGCTATGTTCAGAACAATACGCCCCTCATTAACAAACTCCAGCGGCACATCAACGCCTTTGGTGTCAGCATGAACGAGCAGATAGGGTGTTGAGTTATTATCAACAATCCACTCATAGAGGGAACGAACAAGATACGGGCGCCTAGACTTCATAACAATTCCAATAATTATCTTTGACGACGTTATACCTTAAATTAAAAGAAAAATAAAACAATTTTGATTAAATACTAACCCGTTTTAAGCTTGGGCGCATTTCACGTTCAGCCTCGGTGAGGCTCGCCTGAAAAGACTCTCGCTCAAACACCCGCTGAGAGTACTGGTAAAGAGCCTCACACTTCTTTCGAGGAAGCTCGATACCCATCACAGGTAAACGCCACAATATCGCCGCAACACAGCAATCAACCAAGGTGAACTCTTCGCTCATAAAATAAGGCATCTCTTCAAAAATCGGAGACACAGCAATCAAACTCTCTAAAAGTTCCTTGCGAGCAGTTTCTCGAGCCATCTCATCACCGCTCTCGCTCATCAACATATCAACATATCCACACCAATCTTTCTGGATGCGGTGATTGAGCAAACGGCTTTGTGCTCTGGCGACAGGATACACCGGCAACAGAGGTGGATGAGGAAAACGCTCGTCGAGGTATTCCATCATGACATTGGGTTCGTACAAAACCAGCTCTCGATCAATCAGTGTTGGTAGTGAATTATAGGGATTAAGACTCGCTAAATCTTCAGGAGGATTTGCCGGATCTACATCAATGATTTCAACAGAGACACCCTTTTCAGCCAAAACAATTCTTACCCGATGACAGTAGTGATCCGTACTTTTAGAATAAAATGTCATCGACGTTCTTTTTGCAACCACACCCATAACTTACCCACCAAATCAGTTCAGCTACTATTTCACGCAGCGCTTAAAACGCATAAAAGGGCTCATGTTACATGAACCCTCTCAGCATCACTTAAAAATGAATCGACAACACCATCGCCGATTGAGACCTAATGAATATCTTTCCAATATTCTTTCTTGAGAAGGTATGCTGGAATCAGAAGGATAAAAAGAAAAATAATTACTTTTATACCCAAAGCTTCACGCTCAACCTTTACGGGGTCAGCCATGTATGCCATATAATTTGTCACATCAGTGACCGCAGCTTTAAACTTCTCTTCACCTAATTCTTGCTTTAAGCCTTCAAGAACATTGGGCATCCCAACATCCTTAAATACATGGTTATTATATTTAAATGGACGACTCTCGTCCTCATAAAAACCAATCAAGTAAGAGTAAACCCAGTCTTCACCGCGCAAATTTGCCTCTAGACTCATATCAGGCGGTGTTGTTCCAAACCATCCTTTAGACAGATCCGCCGGCATCGAAGATAAAGCGACTTCGCCGAGGTTTTCTGTATTAAACATATAGTTTTCTTTTACATAAGCCTCAGCAAGATTCAGGTCTGTAGCGATACGCTCGTATCGCACGTACTTGGTTGAATGACAGCCCGAACAGTAGCTATAAAACAAATCAGCACCCCGTTTAAGGGACTCCAAATCTTTAGCGTCAATTTGGACATGCTCTAGTTTTGCACCTCCACCGGAGGCTACTACCAAACCAGGAATACACATTAACAGAAAAACAATGACTTTTTTCATTAGCCTGTAACCCTCTCTGGAACTGGCTTAGTCTTCTCCATCGTCGTATAGAACGGCATTAGGAAGAAAAACATAAAATATATAAAAGTAAAGATTTGCGCTGCGAGCGTCTTTCCCGGAGTTACAGGCTGCATGCCAAGATAACCAAGAATGAAGAAGGACACAACAAATGAAGCCAACGCAACCTTGCTCATCCAACCTTTGTAGCGCATGGATTTCACAGGGCTTCGATCAAGCCATGGCAACACAAACAGGAAGGCAATGGCTCCGCCCATGGCAATAACACCACCCAGCTTATTTGGGATAGCGCGCAGTACTGAATAAAAGGGCGTGAAGTACCAAACCGGTGCGATATGGTCTGGGGTCTTCAAAGCATTAGCTGGCTCATAATTCGGCGGTTCAAGAATGATTCCTCCACCATCTGGGAAGAAAAATACCACTGTACAAAAAACAATGAGAAAAACTACGACACCCACAATATCTTTCACTGTGTAGTAAGGGTGAAATGGAATGCCATCTAATGGGATCCCATCAGAATCCTTTTTCTCTTTGATCTCAACTCCGTCAGGGTTGCTTGAGCCAACCTCATGCAAAGCAAACAAGTGCATCGCGATTAACCCAAGTAAGACAATTGGAAGCGCTACAACATGAAGAGCAAAGAAGCGGTTTAAGGTTACGCCCGAAATAACATAGTCTCCACGTACCCACAGCGCTATATCATCACCAACTATCGGCACAGCACCCACCAAAGAAAGAATGACCTGAGCTCCCCAGTACGACATTTGCCCCCAAGGAAGCAGGTATCCAAAAAAGGCCTCAGCCATAAGAACACCGTAAATACCCATACCAAAAAGCCATACTAATTCACGGGGGCTTTTATAAGAGCCATACATGATGCCGCGAAACATGTGCAAATAGATAACAATAAAAAATGCTGACGCACCTGTTGAGTGGAGGTAACGCAATAACCAGCCGTATTCAACATCACGCATGATGTATTCAATAGAATTAAATGCCTCTGCACCAGATGGCGTGTAATACATGGTTAGCCAAATGCCGGTCACAAGCTGGTTAACCAGCACAAACAAGGCCAACGACCCAAAGTAATACCAGAAGTTAAAGTTCTTTGGTGCGTAATAATTTGCCAAATGCTCTTTGTAAAGCTTGGATACAGGCAAACGAACTTCTACCCAATCCATAACGGAATCAACGATCTGTTTCATTATGCTGTCTCCCCCTCGACACCAATGACAATGGTGTTTTCGTCTTGGTAGAAATGAGGCGGCACCTCAAGGTTATAGGGAGCAGGAACACCCTGAAATACTCGTCCAGCTAAATCAAATTTGGAACCATGACATGGGCAGAAAAAACCGCCCAACCAAGAGTCACCGCCTAAATCCTGAGCGCCTAATTCAGGGCGATAGGTCGGTGAGCAGCCAAGATGCGTACATAAACCAACCAATACCAAGTATTCTTCTTTAATCGATCGATAGGGGTTTTGAGCATAAACTGGCTGTTGCTCCATTTCGGAATTTGGATCCCGAAGGGAGTCATCGAGCTTTTTCAAGTCAGAGAGAGATTTATCTGTACGCCGAACCACCCAAATTGGCTTACTGCGCCATTCGGCAATCACTCGCTCTCCTGGTGCAATCTTGCTAATATCAACCTTAATGGGTGCGCCAGCAGCCTTGGCTCTTGCACTCGGATTCCATGCCTTCACAAACGGCACAGCAACAGCCGCGGCTCCCACTGCACTTACAGCGGCGGTTGAGCCAATAAGAAACCAGCGTCGATTCTGATTTACGCCTTCATTACTCATTCAACAAACCCCTCAAACTAACAGCTACCCTAGGCAAGTGATCACAACCCAACGATCTCTTGACCAAGATGTTTACAACAAAAATATCACGAAAAAAGCTCGGAGAATTGTAGACCAATCAGGCCTACAACCCAATGACCGCTGATCGAAAAAAAGCGCCCAACCCCAAGGCCTGGACGCTTCTCATAACGAACATTGTGCTGCAAAGTCACACAGCACAAAAAAATTAACGCTTGGAGAACTGTGGACGCTTACGCGCTT
>JAESUE010000217.1 GCA_016763235.1 Pseudomonadales bacterium | reverse complement strand
TCTCTTTTCTTTCTCCAGTTGTTTTATCGCACGGTTTAATTTTTCTTGCCGAAGTGGCGCATCGCGGGAGATTTTCCAATATAGATTGCCTTTCAACAACGCGATGCGTGCATGTAGTTGCGCTGGTTTATTTGATGGCGATAGGGATGCACCTAACTTTTTTAGGTCATTTTCTATCGTATGGAGTGAAACGAGTAAGTTCCGCTCTTCTGATGTCATCAACGCCAGCCATTGATGATCCCCCTCGGGGGTTTTTCTTTTTAAGCTACGAATAGCCTCTTTATTTTCAACATTATTGAGCTGCTGAAGTGTTTGGCTTACGCGTTTGTGTAATATTTCTTGCCTAGTCTGGTAGTCGTAAATCATTTCGCTGTATATGGGTAGCTGTTCTCGCCAAAGCGAAAGATAATTTCCAAGTGCTTGTAGCTGTAGATATTGCTGAAGCCAGTGATGAAAATCTTTTGAAGCATAACGTCCAAAAAGACGATTTGCGCCTATGGTTTTAAGAATGGCATCGTTTTCGGCGAGTTTTTTATGTATGTCGTTCGACTTTATAAGCGGCCTATTTCCCTGGTTTGCTGAAATATTTGTGGCAATATTTTGTAGCCATCGCTCACTGCTTATTATTTGCCTGGCAGTTTTTATTTCTTCCAGTTCGCCAATATAGATTTTGCGAGTGTGGCTGTAGGCATTTAATGCTTCGCTGGAGGCACCTAGAACTTCATATTGTCGCGGTATTAAGAGGTGGTGTTGTTGGAAGCGTGGATCGTTGGTATTTTTGTTTTTTAATTCCAGCCAGGGCAACAGCGCTGCTCTGATATTATTCTCTAAGCGGTAGCTCCAGCCTAGGCCTAATAAAGCAGGCGCGGCATAGGGGCTGTTGAAGCGTATTTCACGAAAAGCTGCCTGTGCTTTATGAGTGTCTTTATTTTGAAGATAAAGTTCACCGAGGGTGAGAGCTACACGGTCACGAAAGGCCATGGCCTCTTCGGTTGATGCGGGATAGGAAAGTAGTACTTGGAGTTCTTTTTTTGCCGTATTCAGGTTTTTATTTCTGATAAGAATGATAGCTTTATTAAAGCGGGCGTAGGGGGAAAGAGGGCTGTCTTGGGATACTCTGTTTAGGTGTTTGTAAGCATTGGCAAGGTTTTTTTTATGGAGATAAAAAAGACCCATTAAATAGTTTTTCTCGTCAGATTGTGTTGCCTTAAAGTTATTGTTGCCCGATGTCAGTGTTTCAAACATCTCTTCCATATTGCTTTGCTGGTAGAAAAGGTTAGCCAGTGATAAACGGAGTTGCGCGATATTTTCCTGCGTGCCAGGAAGGGTCTTTAGGCTTTTCTTGACGGTTTTAGCCATTCCAATATCGAGGTAAATATCACTTAATAAACGCTGTGAATTAGGATGTATGGGGCCGTAACCCCCCGTCTTTTCTTGTGCGAGGATTTGAGTGGCGGCTTCGAAATGCTTGTGGTTATAGTAATCGAATAGCATGCTTCGGTAGGCGAGAGAATTAAGTGATTCCTTATTGGAATCCATAAATTCTACGGGGGTGGTGGCTTGTTCAGCAGTGGATGCGTGTAGTGGTTGGCTAAATAGCACGGCAATTCCCACGCTATAAATAAGCAGTGTGAGTGGCGTTCTTTTTACTAAATAGGGGATTAAAATCATTTGTGGTAAAAGTGCATGCCTTATTGCCACACTTTAAACTGGAAAGATGGTTGCTTGGTTTTTGCGTTGGCTGCGATGTTTAGCTCCACATAAGTCGCGCCTGTTTTCTTTTCAAATTCCAATTCGGCCGCTTTCCGGTATGGACGCCCCTGAGGGCCTCGGCCGATAAGTACGATGAGTAGCTGGTGCTTGCCTCGCGCTAAGTTTCCAGTAAATAGCTTTTGTGTAGCACCGCGAGAGAAAGCATCTAGTTCTCTTTCGGTATAGAGATAGTGTACTCTTTGTTTGTCGTTGATACTGAGTTTGACGCTATCCAAGGAAAAGGTATTTTTTGGGGAGGAGGAAAGAAATACTGCCACTTGGGTTTCGCTTGGAAATAGCAGTTGCTCTTCAAGGATTTTTAGGTCTCGATTTATTTCTAATAGATCTTTTTGTGCCTTTTCCACTTGCCCTTGCAGTATGGTCTGCTCGGTGTCAGCTGCGGTTATATTTTGGTTGCCAATGATGATGAGTATCAGAAGCAGGCTTGTGTTATGGAAAAACCCTCGCATTTGTTTTGAGATATTTTGTAAAGTCATAAGAATTATTTTTCTAAATTGATAACTTGTTGGTGATTTATTCATCGAAGTTTTATTTAATCGCAATATAAGTTTGAGGCGGTAATATAGCGAAACTCCAACTCGGCATTATTTCTATGTAGAGTCAGGGTGAACTCTGGTAAAAAAGGCAGTTTTGCAAGATTTTTCGCAAGGTCAGAATTATTGGTAAATGTCGATGATTGATTTGCTTAATGATGTCGTTCTTTTGAAGTTTTAACTGTAATAGATCACTGTTTTTTTGTATAGATACGATTTTATGCCCCTGCGCCTGTCCATTTTTGAAATGCGGCTGAAGATGGATTTTGTTAAGCAAGGTTTGAATTTCTCCAAGTTGATGCTGAATATAACCAGGCTCCAGATAGGTGCAGGTGTTTTTTGTACTGCTTAATGAATACGTCGGGATTAAAATAAGGAGAAGCATACAGAGCTGTTTCATTTTTAGCACGTTAAAAACCTGCTGTGATGTAACATTGGAAAACATCAGCCCTAAAAGCAAAGGCTTTATCGGTGCGGGGGTCACTGTAATTCAAGTAGGTGTAAAAAATTGCGGTATAAGCAATATTACCATGGAGTTTTTGCACTAAGGGCGCGAACCATGGGCTTAGGTCTATTCGTGCATTTAAACCAATCTCCATATCGTAAAAACTGCTGTGTTTTTTATCTCTGGATATATACCTTGTGAACTGATCTGCGTTATTAGAATAAAAGGAGGCGGCACTTTGGCGGTGGCCACGAACGTGATAGTCGAGATGCCAAAATGGGTTTCGTAATGGTGCAGTGTAATTCAGCGTGAGGCTATGGGCCTGAATATCCCAAGAGTCCCGAAAGTAACGATAGTGTAATTTTGCAACGGTGTTGCGGCGTAGGTATTGCAGTAGTGAGGCAGAAAAAGCATGGCCAATACGTGTCGAAGGGTAATGTGCCAATACACTCGCATCGTTGATAATGGCCCCTATATAGGGGTTGTCCAACCTTCCGTTGTCGCTCATGAGCTCGTAATTGAAGTAGCCGTTCCACTGCCTGCTTAATACTTGCGTGAGCCCCAATCGCAGCTTGTGTCGATTAATTTCTTCGTCCAGGTTGCTGTCTCGTTTCCCCAAGGTATCCCAAGCTCGGGAATAACCCATATGCCAAGTGGTTAACCCAGAAAGCACAGATTGGGAAATATCAAAGCTCAGTGTATTAGCTTCGTAATCTGATTCTTCGCGATGTGCAAACGACATTTCGAATAAGCTGCTTTCGTATAAATAGGCACCATTAATTGCCGCTGTGTCGCGATCTTCTACATAGGTAGCTTGATGACGAAAGTCGATGGAGGCATCGTTAACGGAGTCATGTTGAAAACTGGCTCCGAGGCTGTATTGGTCGAAAACGTGTGTGCGCGCAGATAGGTACTGGCTATCAATGCTGAGTTCGTCACCAGAATAAAAATTAAAAGCGAGGGCGCTTTGCTGGCTGGGTAGCTCAAGGGCATGCACCTGTAGGGATGCCATAAACAGCAGTGCTGAAAGAAGCGCCTGTTGGCACAAACTATTCCGCAGCTCGTCTAGAAGGCAGCGTTGAATGGCCATTTAGTAGTGTTTCCGGTCAATGGTAGCGCCATGGCTGGCTTCCATCATGTCGTGAGACTGCCTTAGCCAGTGGTCATTTTGTTCGTCACGCCCCTGCGTGTACTCGGGGTCAGCGAGATAACCTAATTCATAGGCTTCAACCCAAGTGGGTAGAGGGGGGGCTTCTACGCACGCAAGCAGGGCAAAAGGCAGGCTAAAATAGGCACAAAGACGGCCTATTTGAAGGCGGCGTTTTTTAGATAGATAGATTGATGAGATGGGATTTATCAATGATTAGCCAGTGCGCGTAATTCTTTTTCATAAAGAGGTAAAACGCTTTCTTTAAACCCCATATGGATATGACGAATAACACCACTGCTATCGATGATGAAAGTGGTTGGCATCGCTCTTACACGATAAAGCCGATTAACCTCTAGACCGGGATCAAAAAGCATTGGGATGTTTAGGCTGAGTTCCTTTGAAAAAGAGGAGACATTCTGTAGTTTTGAATCGGCGCTTACTGCAAGAATCTCAATTTTGTCTTTACCAATGTCATGCTGAAGTTTCTGGAAGTGAGGCAATTCAATGCGACAGGGGCCGCACCAGCTGGCCCAAAATGTGATAAGGACCGTTTTTCCACGCTTTTCTTCGAGGCGAATATTTTTCCCGCTGAGGGACTTTAGCGTGAAGTCAGGCGCTAAAGAACCGACAGCAATTGCTTCAAACTTGTTGCCAAAAACATTGGCATCTTTCAGGGGTTTAAGTGCCTCTTTGGCATGTTTTATGGGCGTGAATGATTCTGCCGCATCTTTAAGGGGTTTGAAGATGTCGGCATAAACGCTTGAGCAGAATATGCTGGCGAATAAAAGGGCGAATAAAAGGGCGAATAAGCAAGGAATGTAAACTGTCCTGGTTTTTATGGGCTGCATGTTTTGTTTTTCCTTTAAGCGTTAAAAGCGCAGAGCGGCGCCTACGGACAGTTCTGGATTATGGGCGATTCCATCGTTTTCTAAAAGTCCATCATCGACTATTTGGTCAATAGTTTGAATTTTTATTGCTAGCGCGCCTTCGGTTTCTATTAGAAGGCCCACTCCGAAATTCGCGGTAAAAATAGATTGGTCTATATAACGGGTAGCGCCGGGGCCTGCCAGCACATACCACTTCGAGCGTAGACTTTTTCCTCGTATAACGTACTCGTTTCTATGTGCGATATAGGCCGCTGTAAAGCGGTAATAGCTGATTGAGCCGCTGGTTAGTTGATTGATGTTTAAGTCACCTTGCCCCCAGCTTGTTTCGATAAAGCTGTTAGGGCTAGTGAAGTAGATAAACGAAAGGCCCGTAATGAGAGCGCTGTAACCTAACTCTGTTTCATACTGCCCAATATAAACACCTAGCATGCGATTTTCTCGCCGGAGTGCTTTATTTGCTGACTTCTCCAGCACAGCGAGTGCTTGGTTGTCACCCTGAAAGCGAATCCCCACGTTATAGCCTTGAAGGGAAGCCGTATAGGTGTCGCTGAAAAATGCGTGGTAGTTGGTGGCATCCAGATTTAAGCTTAGGCGTGGGGAAAGTGGGTAAGAAATGCCTATTTCGATGGAGATAAAGCGTGCATCGTTGCTATTAGAACTGATGTCTGCCCAGTGTGATGCATTAAAAATATGGCCGCCGCCAAGACTAAAATAGGCTTGCACAGGCAGGTGAAAGTCGGGCTGGTGTTGAAGCTTTATCTCAAGAAATTGGGCTTCTGCCGTTGGTTCAATAACTTCCCCTAAACTAGCGCCTATAAAAAAATTCTCAAACAGTGGAATAAGTGTTGAAACCTTGAGGGTGTTTTTAGCTTCAAGTATGCCGCTGTGTAAACCAAACTGGATAAATTGCTTTGGTTCAGCACTTTTTTGAACCGTGTTATTTTCAGTGCCTTTTTTCACTTTGGTATTAGCCGGGTGAAAAACAATGCGGGTGAGGAGGTTTTGATCTTTTACCCAGCCCGTTGAGCCATCTTCTACTCTCACCTTCACCCAGTCTGCTTGCGTTTTAATTAAGGTAATCGCTTGATGTTTTTCCGCAATATAAAAGGCCGGATAGTTTTCATTGGGGCCGCTGTAGAGGTCGATATAGCTCGCGCTGACCCACGCTTTTACCGGTGAGGGGAAAGCCCACTGCTGAAATCGCGTCTTTAAGCCAAACTTGGTTTGGGAGCGGGGCGGGAAGAGCATTTGGCGATGCGCCTTTAGATAGCTATCGCTCCACTGATAAAGAGAGAGGGCAATATTGCTCATCCCCTTAGGTTTCCATATATCCTCAGGCCAGGCCAGATCTTGTGCGAGATGATTTCTGAATGCTTCCTCGGGGGAGCTTATGACGGGTTTTTCTGCCAAGCCAAAATAATAAAACAGAGAGTGCTCGTTTGCTTCGTGCCCAGTGCGAGGCAGTTTGGCAAAAGGGTTGATGAAACTGATCAAATAATCAAAGTCGAATGGTTTCGTTTTTTCTTTTGAAGAGTCTTCTTCGGCCAAAGTTGGTGCTGACAGCATCGCAATCGCAACAAAAAAAAGGAAATTCACATGCAGCTTGCCCATCATTCCTTACATTCCGCCTTGTTCGCTGGGGTTCGATATCCAGGTGTAAATTGTTTGGTAAGTCGTATCTTCTTGATTCAGAAGGTCTCCTCCTCCGTGGTTTTGTACGCTTGGGAAGTTACCTTGTAACGGTTCAAGCAGTAGTTTGCTTTCATTAGGATGGCCGGAGGAAACGAAAGCGCTCGCTGAAAGAAAATTTAACAGATAGGCTGCTTGGCGTTCATCCTCACGATAAATTTCATTCACATTGGGCCTAATACGGAAGTTGCCGCCTTCGCCATCTTCTTGGTTATGACAAGCACTGTCAGAACAGGCGTGGCCGTTGATTTTCATGTCAAATATAGGGTTAATGTGGTCGATGAAATTAACTTCTTCGCTCGGAGCATCGCTGGACGCTTCAAAGAGTAGGCTCTGGTTGGCCGCATCATCAAGAGGTGGGTTCTCGATTTTGTCGCAGCTGGTGATGAATGGCGCTATCAGTAAGCCTATGAAACACAAGTATAAAGCTCTAGGCTTGAAGCGCATTGAAAACCCATTCATATTCTGCTGCCTAAATAAAAGCACGTAGTCTAGCATTTTCATTAGCGTCACTCGACTTACTCGATACAGAAATTGGAAAAACGATACCGTGATACTCTCATTCGGGCATAAATAGCCCTCTAGCTAAGTTAAAAAAACTATGAAAATTGTATGCGACGAAAATATTCCCTTAGCGGAGTCTTATTTTGCTTCGCTGGGGGACTTGTTCTTTTACCCCGGTCGGGAAATAAGCGCTCAGCATATTAAGGATGCCGATGTGTTATTGGTGCGATCGATAACCCAAGTTAATGAAAAGCTACTGGCAGGAAGTACGGTTTCCTTCGTGGGTACGGCCACTATTGGGGAGGATCATATTGATAAAGACTACTTGCACCAGTCGGGTATTGGCTTTTCAAGTGCTCCTGGCTGCAATGCGAACTCTGTGGCCGAGTACGTGTTGGCCGCATTGTTTGATTGGTGGGAGAATCCTGATATTGAAAAACACGTGACTAAGCTTAATCAGCTGAGTGTAGGCATCGTTGGTGCCGGCAATGTGGGTTCTCGCGTTAAGCAGTTTTGCGACTCACTTGGTATACCTGCATTTTGTTACGACCCATTTAAACCAGAATGGGCGCATATCGAATTAGAGGATTTGCGCGCAGCGGATGTGCTGAGCTTTCACACTCCGCTGACAAGGAGTGGCCCCTTTCCCACCTATCACCTCGCGGGGAAAGAATTTTTAAAACGCTTAAAGCCGGGTGCATTATTGCTAAACAGCGGGCGTGGCGCAGTCGTGGATAATTTAGCTCTAATGGACTTGTTGAACGAGGGGCTACCCATTCATGTTTGTTTGGATGTTTGGGAGAATGAGCCGAAAATAAATCGCGAGCTAGCAGCTTCCTGTTACTTGGCTACGCCACATATCGCTGGCTACAGTTACGACGGAAAAGTAGCTGGGACCGACATGCTGCATCAAGCGTTATGCCAGCATCTGGGGGTGAAAAGCCATGAGCAACGTGTCGGTGAAATGGTGAGAGCTGACATTCCGCAATCAGAAATAAATGCTTCGCAGTCCGCTGTAGCCAACTGTGTGCGTTACGCATATTCAATTCGGGAAGATGATTTAAACCTAAGGACATTATTGGAATCAACGGTGGGAGCTTCAGAGCTCGCACAGGGTTTTGATGCGTTAAGAAAGAGTTACCGGAAACGGCGTGAATTCTCGTGCTATACCGTTAGAAAAGATAGCTTAGAGCCACAAGCATTGGCATATTTGGAAAAAATTGGTTTTAGGTCAAGCTAAAGGTCTGTCTGCCTCGCTAAAGGTCTGTCTATGTCTACCTCGCTAAAAGCTTTCTACCTCACAAGGCATAAAAAGGCGGGCTCTATACAAGTTTTAGCTGGAAGGAGTGTTTGCGGCTGTGTTTTTTGAATGCTTTGGCTTGAAGCATTAGCGAGCTTGGATGGAAATTGCGATTTTCAAACTGTTCAAAAGCCCGCTGCATCATTGACTCGGTAATGACAACTTCTTGGCCGTCATTGGCAACGATTGCTGCGCCGTGAAGGTGGTTGTTAGCGCTAACTGTTTGAATTTTTCTGTTGGGTCGCATAGGTTAACCTTTTAAAATTGAGAGAGGACTCGCTTCTACTCAATGGTAGCGAAGCTTTGTTAAAGCTTCATTTCGAGCCAGCACCTAAATTTACATTATTGATTGGGCTGGTCGCGCTGCTCGTTAATGTTCGGTTAAGGTTTATTCTAGCTTGAAGATAGCAGAGAGGAAGCGATTTTTCCCACTAAAAAGTACGGTATTTAGGCGATAATGTATTATAGGGTGTTAAGTGGTTCTAAGTTTAGGCTGTAATGCTATGAATTTTAAGTGGTTTTTATTGGGTGTTGTGTGCAATGAAGAGTGAAAGAAAGTTTCGTCTGGGTTTAATTGTTAACCCTTTTGCCGGTCTAGGGGGAAGCGTGGCCCTAAAAGGCAGTGATGGCGACGAAATTGTTGCCTTGGCATTATCTCGGGGCGCCAAACCTAAGGCCGATGAAAGGGTTGAGGCTGCACTAGCAGTATTAGCCCCTTACAGGGACGAGATTCAGATTATTACTGTCCCCGGAGACATGGGGGGGCGGTTGGCAAAGGTATTTGGTGCTGAGTACCTGCTCCTTGAAAATATCGTGAATGAGGTGATTAGTAGTGCCGAGGACACCCGAAAGGCAGCTTTGTCTATCTGTCAGGAGGGCGTTGATTTATTGCTTTTTGCAGGGGGTGACGGAACCGCGAGAGACATTTATGCTGCAATTGGAGTCGGTCAAGTCTGCCTTGGTGTGCCCGCCGGAGTTAAAATGCAATCGGGCGTTTATGCCAATACCCCCCATGCGGCGGGAGAACTTCTGAAATTAATGATGCAGGGTGAAATATTAAGTCTAACCGAAGCAGAAGTCAGGGATATTGACGAGGATGCGTATCGTCATGGAATGCTGAAATCACGTTATTTTGGAGAATTGCGGGTTCCTTCGGATTTGCGCTACCTTCAGCATGTAAAATGCAGAGGCATTGAAAAGGAAGAGGTGGTGCTAGACGATATTGCTGCATTCGTGTGTGAATCGCTAGAAAGGCATACTCTTTGTATCATTGGAGCCGGTACTACAACGATGGCAATAAAGCAGGCCATGGGTATTGATGGTACTTTGCTGGGTGTTGATTTGGTGTTTGACGGGAGGTTGTTGCTTGCAGATGCGTCTGAGCAGGAGATTTTAACATCACTTTCTGCGCGAGATACTAGCCAGCCAGTTAAATTGATTTTGACTCTTATTGGCGGCCAGGGACACCTATTCGGAAGGGGGAATCAACAGCTTAGCCCTCGCGTTATTAAAGTGGTAAAGAAGGAGAATATTACAGTGGTCGCAAGCAAAGACAAATTACACTCACTGGATAAACGCCCGATTATTTTGGATACCGGGGATGAATGTCTTGATCGGCAGCTAGCTGGTTATATATCCGTAGTGACTGGTTATGAAGACCAGGTTATTTATCCCATAAAATGAAGTAGATAGAGATTATTTTACCTCTAAATAGAGGCTTATTTCTATCGCGGATGGCCCTCTGTGCCATCCGCTAATAAAACTTGAATATTGTAATTCTCTTACGTAGTATTGTGCTCACAATTTTTGGGCTGTCATTTGGGTGGGCGCTGCGTATTTGTGCAGCAGTTTTCTGCTTATAGGCAAGTCCGGTTGGGGTGTGGGAGTAAGGCGGGTGTAAACTTCTCGTCTTCCTATTCGCATTTATTAGTAGTACTCATAAAATTTTCCATTTTAAGGAGCAAGCGATGCGTGATGTAGTGATCGTAGATAGCGTTCGTACAGGTCTAGCCAAATCTCACCGTGGTTCTTTCAACATGACAGCCCCCGCTGATATG
This sequence comes from Pseudomonadales bacterium, assembly GCA_016763235.1. Classification (GTDB taxonomy): domain Bacteria; phylum Pseudomonadota; class Gammaproteobacteria; order Pseudomonadales; family UBA3067; genus UBA3067. The sequence continues at coordinate 9,441 of JAESUE010000217.1, read as the reverse complement.
TTAGGGCACCTGATAAAAGCGCTTATGAAGCGTAACCCTGAAGTAAATCCCGAAGAAATCGGTGATTGCATCGTGGGTACCGGCCTTCCTGGAGGGCCTCAGGGTTTTAATATCGGCCGTATCGCTACTGTTGTCGGTGAGTTGCCAATTACTGTTTCTGGCCAGACCGTTAGCCGTTACTGCTCTTCTGGTTTACAGGCTATTTCAACAGCTGCCAACCAAATTGCCAGTGGCTATGATGAGATCATTCTTGCAGGTGGTTGTGAAACTATCTCCATGCTAAAAACACCAAATATGACCAACGCGATGAACCCAACCGTGGGTAAAGCGCAGCCTGGTATTTATTTACCTATGGGTCAAACTGCTGAAACTGTCGCGCAGCGTTACGGCGTAACCCGTGAAGCGCAAGATGAAATGGCGTTACTAAGCCAGCAACGTGTTGCAGCTGCGCAAGAGCAAGGTCTTTTCAAAGACGAAATTATCCCAATGACCGTTACTTACTCCAAGAAAGACAAAATGACCGGAGAAATAACGCAGATTGAAACCACTGTTGATAGTGATGAGTGCAATCGCCCAACAACAACTATTGAAGGTTTGGCTAAACTTTCTCCATCCTTTAATCCCACTGGTACGGTTACCCCTGGTAACTCTTCACAGTTGGCTGATGGCGCATCAATATGTTTGATGATGAGCGCAGAAAAAGCCAAAGAGCTTGGTCTTAAGCCGAAAGCATACTTTCGTGGTTTTGCTGTTGCAGGTTGCAGCCCTGATGAAATGGGTGTTGGTCCGGTCTTCGCTGTGCCAAAACTGCTAAAAGCGGCTGGCCTTACTGTTGATGATATCGATATCTGGGAGCTAAACGAAGCGTTTGCATCACAGGCAGTATATTGCCGTGATACATTGGGAATTGACTCAGCCAAACTAAACCCAAATGGCGGCTCTATTGCTGTTGGTCACCCTTATGGCATGACCGGTTCTCGTCTTGTTGGTCACGCTGCGCGTGAACTTCAGCGTCGCAAGCTTAAGTATGCTGTAATCACCATGTGTGTTGGTGGTGGTATGGGCGCAGCAGGTTTAATCGAAGCTTGCTAAGTTGCTTGTAGAGTATGACTGCTGGGTCGTTAAAAGCAGTTGTTGATTGATAGAAAACGGGCGCAGGGCTTTCCTTCGCCCGTTTTTTTTTGCCCCATTCAGTGATAATTTAGCGCACAATATATTTTACCAATCAGGGTAGGCTGTAATATGGATCACAGAAAGCAAAGTGATTTGGATGACGTTCCAAGTATTATGTTAAGTAAAGATGATGTTACGTCACGAACAACGGCCACGGGGGGTAAAAAACAGCCAAGTGGGAAGAAGAACGGAGAAAGCTTTTCTGGTACTTCAGTGCTCATTTCTCTGGTGTTGGTGATCCTGCTCGCGGCGGTAGGTTTTCTCTATTATCAGTTTTATGAAGAGCGACAAAGTATGCGTGCTAGTGAAGAGGCGTTAGCGCAAACTCTGGCATTGGTAAATCAGCTTGGATCTCAGCTTAGTGTACAAGACCTGGCGCTATCAGAAACAGGGGGGAATGCTGAAAAACGCTTAGCACATTTAGATAGCGAGGTGCGTAAGCTGTGGAGCCTGTCGAATAAAAAAAATAAAAGGAACATTTCATCTAATGCGGCGAACTTGGCAAAGCAAAAAAAGAGCATTGCGTGGTTGTCAAAAAAATTGAAAGCAAGTGAGGGCGGTGTGAAAGCGCATGCTGAAACGCTTGGCAGAATTGAGAGCCAGCTTAAGCAGACGGGGCGGCGTTTAGAAGTGCTCGATACGCTTGAAAAGAAAGCGGCTCAACGTGATAAGAAGATATCTGCCATTGCGGCAAGTGATAATGCATCGGAGGTGGTGGCACTTCGTGGTCGAGTAGAGGAGCTAGAGCTTTCTATAGCGGCTATTGATGCCCATCGGGCGCAAGTTAATCGCAATTTGAATAAAATTAGACAAGAGCTTGCACGAATTGGTGGTGGCCAGTGATTAGGCTAAAAAATGCTTGCAAAATTAGTGTAACAAAGTAGAATGCGCGGCTCTTTAGGTCGTTATGTGAATAAACGATCATTGTGCGCTAGTGGTGAAATTGGTAGACACGCTGGATTTAGGTTCCAGTGCCGCAAGGTGTGAAGGTTCAAGTCCTTCCTGGCGCACCATCTTTTAAGTCCTTATAAAGGGCTGTCCTTCTTCAAGACCTCCTTCGTTTATATATAAAATACCCCGCTTTGGCTGCCGTAGGTAGCAATCTAATTTGTAATTATTCAGTGAATTCTGTAACTATTCAGGTTGCGATCAAATGTGAGTTTATAGGGTTAAATGATCATTTTTTAACGCTGTTATGCGCGAATTTAAGTGTGAGATGAGTGGTTACTCTGATTTTTCATATAGTTGCTCTGACTGTGCTTAAACTTGAGCTCTAGCAGGGTGGTTACAAATAAATTTTATGGTCGTTGTGTATGAGTAGTTATTTAGATCTGGAAGAAACTTCAGCTTGGGCATTTCCGTTTGAAGAAAACGCTTTTCTTCGGGGTGTTAAAACGGAGGGTTTGAAAAATTCCACAGTTCATTTTCTACACGGCAACGGCTTATGTGGCAAAACATACTGGCCCATGCTGAAAGGTTTGACCGAACAATATGCGCTGATGCTTCATGATTGCGTGGGGCACGGTGATAGTGATCCTGGGCGGGGTTTTATTAGCTGGGAGCAGTCGGCTGAACACGCGTATGATGTGATCCAATACGATATAAGCAGAGGGGTGCTTACTGGCCCATTACTTGGCTTGGGGCACAGTTTTGGTGGAGTGCTTACTCTGAAGCTGGCCGCTAAATACCCAGAGTTGTTTCATAGCGTAATAGTGATGGACCCGATCATTATGCCTGAAGCCTTTATTGTTATGTCTGCTGATATGCCTAATCCCTTGGCCGATAAAACACGAAAACGTCGTAATCATTGGGATACCCCCGAGCAAGCCTTTACCTATTTTCGCGGTAAAATGGCGTACAAAGATTGGTCAGATGAGAGTCTGAATGGTTTTATAGCGCATGCATTGTGCGGGAATAAGGATGGGGGCCTGTCTTTGAAGTGCCCTCCTTCAGTAGAAGCTGATATTTTCAGCTCAAGGCCTGAAGCGCTTTGGGATGATATTCGTCGAATTAATGTCCCAACAACTATTCTTTATGGCGATAACTCCTACCCATTTATGGAAAGCGCCTGCCAGCAGGCTGGAGAGAATCCTCATGTTACCATTGAAAAACTAGAGGGTAGCCACTGCTTTATGCTGGAGAATACTTCAATGGCTTGTGAGCGAGTTTTGTTTCATTATGAGAGAATGATGACAATAAATACTGCCAAGAAAGTGGTTATATCTTAAGATTTTCTCTTTAACTTGTATACCGCTGAATTTTCTCACTATAATTAAGACTTATATGCCCTTCTTGTGAAAGAGTATATTACTTAGGTCTAGCCCTTAAATTGTTCGCGCAAGGATGCTGAATTAGTGTTTCGGATGACATTTCCGGTATTTTCAAAGTGCCACGTAAGTCTTGTTAAAATATTGCTATTTTTTGTGGCAGTCTCTAACGTGGCTTTTGCTGGTGATTATTTGATTGTAACAAACAAAAATAACTCGGTTGATTCAATTCCCTTGAAGGGCGCTACATCGATTTTTTTAGGGGTGCAGCGAGTATTTGTTAGTGGTTATGAGATTGAAATAATAGACCAGCCTGTTAATAGTGATACCTACTCGAAATTTTACCGGCTGGTGACTTCGAAGAGTGTTGCCCAAATCCGAAGTCGCCGTGCCTCTTTAACTTTTGCTGGAGTTTCTTTCCCCCCAGAGGTGGTTGAAAACGATGAAGAGGTTCTTCGTTGGCTGGAAAAGCATACAAATGGCATTGGTTATATTGGTGAAAGCAGCCTTGATGATCGCGTAAAGGTATTGCTGAGAATTCCCAGTAAGATTGAAGATTGAAGATTGAAGATTGAAGATTGAAGATTGAAGATTATACAAATCACTTCTTACTCATCCTTACTTCTATGTTTATATAGATTCCTGTAGCATTTTTCTTTTAAAATTATGAATGTCCATATTATCAGCAGTGTAGTGCTCTCCATCATTTATGGTGTATGGGCGTGGATAGGAAGTAACATTAGACGAGTATTTTTACGGAAGAGATTCCATAAGTGAAAATCAATTACTGAGCTTCCTTTGAATCGGATGCCTTAATTACTTAAGGGTGGTGGGTACGTATGATAAAAAAAATAATAGTTCTAGGTTTTCTTCTTTGCCTTTCCGGTTGTCAGGCACTCGATCCTTTCGGTGAGCCTACCTATAAGGAAAGGCCCGCTAGGGAGAATGAGAACCGCCTGCATGACTTATCTATGGGGCTTCAGCTTAATGAGGTCAGAGGGCACATGGGCAGCGGGCCAATTCATAATAGTATTGATCCCAAGCACCCTTTTTCCAATCCTATTGTCACGCATAATCACACCGATGAAAGTGGAAAGACGGTGATCATTGATGTGTATGTCACTTATGCTGTTAATATTGGTTCCTGCCCAGAGCGGAGCTATCGGAGCGAGCCAGCAGTTTTTATTGAAAATGTATTAGTGGCAGTGGGCTGGGATTACGTAAGGAAATACCATGCTGAGCTGGGCGTTAATGATTTATGGATTCGTCGCGGCCGTGAGTATATGTATCAGCATGACTGTCATTAATTCGCGCATAACAGCGTTAAAAAATAATCATTCAACCCTATAAACTCATATTTTCCGCCTTGTTCTGCTCAAATTTGAGCAGTTACAGAGTTCGCTGAGGTGTTGCCATCTGGTTTCTGATTAAGCGGAAGCTTTTACCCCTGATAGCCCAGACGATTCAGGCGATGTTCAAGTCTGAATCGTTACATTTCTTCTACTAAAATTTCACCCGAATAGTTACGGCACCGAATGCCTTTAGTTCTTGGCTCTCTTCCCCGATAATCATTAGGCGGCTGCTCATTTGTGAGCCCCTTTGTTGCATGGCCTCTGCTACAGCGATGATATTTTCGCTGATAACAGTGTCACAAAGAGTGAGTTTTAGGTCAATGGTTGACCCCATTCCGAAGGTCTCTGTTGCTGCGAGGGAGGCAAATGCACCCGCATTATCGGTGAGCATTAATTGTGCTCCGAGAGCAATATCACCATTTTGGTTTTGATATCGCTCTACATTCTCAAGTTTCATTCTGCAAAATCCTTCACCCATTTCCTGTATGGACATACCCGCAATTTTTGTTTCAATAACAGATTGCATCATGCTCTTTGACGGGTGATCTTTGACCGATCGGTTGATAAGGGGTAAGTAGAGGTTTTTTGCAAACTGTTTGCTGCTGTTGTCTTCCCATGTTCCAAAACAGGCGTTGACGCTGGCGACTGCTTTGCCATTTTTATCTGACGAGACTATTTGAATGAAAGCCAAGCGGGAGGTTTGGCGCAGTAGTTTTGCTGAAATTTGTAGGTCTGAGGCTTTTGCGGCACTGAGGTAGGAAATTTGAAAATCAATGGGATTAACTCTGAGCTCGGGCGAATCCTTAAATAGATGTGTTGCCAGTAACATGCCTGCATCGTGCATAGCAGATGCGATGATGCCGCCATGAATGGCCCCTGTGCCATTATTAACCTCTTCGCTGTAGACGAGCTTGAGTTGACAGAGGGATGTATCGAGAACCTCAATTTGCAAGTTTAGGGTTTTCGGCCAGGGGCTTTCTATGTAGGCATCTGCGAAGCGTGCCTGGGAGGGTGTGTTCGTCATGGAGTGCTTCCGTTACGTGCAAATTTAAGGGTGAGCTGAGTCGTTACAGGAGGCTTTTATAAGCTGGCGAGCCAGAGCCTTATTCTAATTGCCCAGCTGGGTGAATAACCAGAGGTGGAGTAGCGAATGTTGCCATCTTTATCGAGAATAAAAACAGCGGGTACGCCTTTGATTCCATAGCTGGCCGAAAGTTGTCCATAGGGGTCATTGATTACGGGGGTTTTAAGGGTTTTCTTTTTGAGGTAATCAAGCACCTCTTGTTTGCTGCCAGATTGCATGGCAACGGATATAAATGGTTTCTCTTGGCTGAGTTCAGAGATGCTGGACTCCATGGTGCGACATATTCCACACCAGCTAGCCCAGAAATAGATAATGGCTGGCTCACCTTTGAATTGATCAATGTGGAAGATTTCCCCATTAAGGGTTTGAGCTTGAAGCGGGGGAGCCGCACCATTGGCCATATCTCGGTTAATCCACGCTTGGCCACCGAAGAAAATGGCCAGCAAGATGACCCAGCTGCTAGATTTTTTGAGGGTTTTTTTCAGCACTTTTACACATACACTCTTTTTAGTTAGTCGTTTTCATAGCCGAGGATAGGGGATAACCACCGTTCTGTGGTTTTGAGTGCGTCTCCTTTACGCTGGCTATAGTTTTCGACCTGATCTTTGGCGATTTTTCCAACAGCGAAATAGCGCGCTTCTGGGTGGGAAAAATAAAAACCGCTAACAGAGGAAGCAGGGTTCATCGCTAGGCTTTCAGTGAGTGATACAGTCGTGTTTTGCTCCGCGTTCAGCAAGGAAAACAAGGCGGTTTTCTCTGTGTGATCGGGGCAAGCGGGGTAACCGGGTGCGGGGCGAATGCCACGGTAAGATTCTTTTACGAGTTCTTCGCTCGTCAAGGTTTCGTCTTGAGCATAAGGCCAAAATTCTTTGCGTACCCGTTCATGCATTCTTTCTGCGAAGGCTTCTACTAGCCTGTCAGCCAGCGCTTTTACCATGATGCTGTTGTAGTCATCATCTTGTTCTTCGTAGGATTTCGCCAGTTCATCTGTGCCAATACCTGTGGTGACAACAAAGCCGCCAAGATAATCGTTTGCACTGCTTTCTTGTGGGGCGATGAAATCAGCAAGGCAGCGGTTTGCTTTGCCTGTGGGTTTGACTGTTTGCTGGCGAAGGTGGTGCAGGGTGTTGATGGTTTGTGTGCGGTTTTCATCCAGATAGATAGCAATGTCATCATGATTAACTTGGGCTGCGGGCCAGAACCCAATGACTGCTTTGGCGGTAAAAAGTTTTTCATTGATAATTTTTTGCAGAATAATCTGGGCATCATCGAAAAGCTGTTGGGCTTGTTCGCCGATGATCTCGTCGCGTAGAATTTTTGGGTATCGGCCAGCAAGCTCCCATGAATGAAAAAAAGGCGTCCAGTCAATGTAGGACGCTAGTTCATCAAGCGGATAGTTGTCGAAAGTTTTTGTTCCCAAGAAGCTGGGTTTTGGGGGCGTGTAATCTGACCAGTCCAGTTTAAGGCGATTTCCTATGGCATCTTCGTAAGAGAGGAAAACTTCTTTTTTGCTTCGATTTGCGCGACGCTCTCTGACTTGTTGGTATTCTTCGCGTAGCTCTGCCTTAAACTGGTCGCGCTGGGTTGTACTTAAAAGCTTGCTGGCGACCGATACTGAGCGTGATGCATCCAAAACATGGACTGTGGCATTGCGCGTGTAGTGCTGCTCAATTTTAATCGCTGTGTGGGCTTTCGATGTGGTGGCTCCGCCAATCATGAGCGGAACATCGAATTCCAAACGCTCCATTTCTTTGGCAAGATGAACCATTTCATCCAAAGAAGGGGTAATTAGCCCGCTGAGGCCGATGATATCGACATTTTTCTCTTTTGCTATTTTCAGGATTTTCTCAGCAGGCACCATCACACCAAGGTCTATCACTTCGTAATTGTTGCAGCTTAATACAACACCAACGATATTTTTGCCGATGTCGTGCACATCACCTTTTACGGTTGCCATCAGGATTTTTCCTTTGGCTTGGGTGGCGCCGGTTTTTTGGGCCTCGATATAGGGCAATAGGTGGGAAACAGCTTGTTTCATTACCCGCGCACTTTTAACAACCTGAGGAAGAAACATTTTTCCTTCGCTAAATAAATCACCCACCACGTTCATGCCCGACATAAGCGGGCCTTCTATAACGTCCACAGGGTTGTCGATTTGTAGGCGAGCTTCTTCGGTATCTTCAACAATGAACTTGTTGATGCCTTTCACTAATGCGTGCTCAATGCGTTTAATAACGTCTTGCTCGCGCCAACTTAGATCGGGGCCGGTGTTTTTGGCTAATCCACCTTTAACGGTTTCGGCAACTTCGAGTAAACGGTCTGTGGCATCGTCCCGGCGATTGAGAACGACATCTTCTACGCGCTCTTTTAATTCAGGGTCAATGGCTTCGTACACTTCAAGTTGGCCAGCGTTAACGATACCCATAGTAAGACCCGCTTTAACCGCGTGGTACAGAAAAACGGCATGGATCGCTTCGCGAACGGGGTTGTTGCCTCGGAAGGAGAACGAGACATTGCTTACGCCGCCAGAGGTGAGGGCGTAAGGCAGCTCTTTTTGAATGTAGCGACAGGCATTGATGAAGTCGACAGCGTAATTATTGTGTTCTTCAATACCGGTTGCGATGGCAAATATATTGGGGTCAAAAATAATATCTTCAGGAGGGAAGCCAACCTTGTTCATCAGTATGTCGTAGGAGCGTTTGCAGATGTCGATTTTTCTCTGCGCGGTATCAGCCTGACCTTGCTCATCAAAGGCCATTACGATGATTGCTGCACCGTATCGTCTGCATAAAGTGGCTTGGTGTATAAAGTTTTCCTCGCCTTCTTTCATGCTGATGGAGTTGACAATACCTTTACCTTGTACGCACTTTAGCCCTGCTTCAATGACTTCCCATTTTGAGGAGTCGATCATAATCGGTACGCGGCTGATATCGGGTTCTGAGGCAATAAGAAGCAGGTATTCCACCATGGCTTCTTTGGAATCGAGCATGCCTTCATCCATGTTGATATCTATGATTTGTGCGCCTGCATCCACTTGTTGACGGGCAACTTCCAGAGCTGTGTCGTAGTCGTTTTCAAGAATAAGTCGGGAAAAACGTGCCGACCCTGTAACGTTAGTACGCTCCCCGATGTTTACAAAGAGGGAGTCACTATTGATGGTTAAGGTTTCTAGGCCGCTTAGGTGAAGTGCGGGAGTAGGCTGGGGCACAGTTCGTGGGGCAGCATCATGTAAGGCATCTACGATGGCTTTGATAAAGGCTGGGCTGGTGCCGCAGCAGCCGCCGATTATATTAAGGAAACCACTTTCGGCGAACTCCCTTAACAGTACCGCCATTTCTTCAGGAGTTTGGTCGTATTCGCCCATCTCATTAGGCAGGCCAGCGTTAGGGTGGGCGCTAATGTAGGTGTTTGCGATGCCCGACAAATTAGCAATATGAGGGCGCAGCTCTTCAGCACCTAATGCGCAGTTTAAGCCAATGCTGATGGGCTCTGCATGGGCCACAGAGCGCCAGAAAGCCTCACTAGTTTGTCCCGATAAGGTACGACCGCTGGCATCGGTAATGGT
>JAESUE010000216.1 GCA_016763235.1 Pseudomonadales bacterium | reverse complement strand
CAGCAAAAAATGTTTCTCGAAATGAGCGCCAACCATTATGTGGAAAATTCCAAGCGTTATAAGCGCGAGTTGGTTTTGGATGAAGGATAGTCAAAACCAGAAGAGTTGATTTTTTATATTTTTACTCGCTGTTATATATATTGAGGTGTGAAGTGGATATTGGAGATAACTGGAACAAAATTAAGGAAGTTGTTGAGCGCGGGCAAAGGTCTACTATTTACTGCTCTATCGCCTCGATCAACGTAGATGGTATGCCTAATGTTACACCTATAGGTACGGTATTTCTTCGCGATGATCAAACCGGTTACTACTTTGATCATTACACGACCTCTCTTGCAAAAAATCTAGATAGAGATCCTAGGCTGTGTCTCTCATCGGTCGATGCAGGAAAGTTCTTTTGGTTTAAATCTTTTCTTAAAGGTCAGTTCACGGCGCCGCCTGGTGTACGCCTCTATGGTGAAGCAAGCTCTCTCCGGGAAGCATCACCGGATGAAATCGAGCTTATTGAAGCTAGAGTCCGCCCTACTAAGTGGCTTAAAGGTAGCCGTCTACTCTGGACAGACTTTACCCATGTGCGTGACATTAAATTCACCAAATATAGGCCTGTGACATACCCAGTAATGATGGAAGGGCTTTGGTAGAAGTGTATAATAATATCAGCCGCAAAAATACGCGGCTTGGGTGTCATTACGCTGTGCTTCATCCCAGCCTTCATGCGCGCGTTATATATGTAGCTCAACACGGCCAACGTTTTTCTTTTTCTTGGCCTTGTCTATTTTTGGAAGGCAGGAAAATAAGCGGGCTGCATCAATTTCGTGTTCGTTAATGAGGTGGCTTTTAACTTTTTCTGCCCTAACTTGGGCAAACCTTAGGGAGTCCTCTTCTGTTTGAGATGTGGGTAACTCACCTATTGAGGCTACCCCGCAAAGTGTAATGCCTAGTCCTGGCCTTTCTTCTAACAATAGGGCTATTTTCCCCAAATAATCTTTTTGTTCATCACTCAGTTCTGTCGAAGCGATGGGATAGTTAATGGGGTTAAGCCTGATTGCAGTGAGTTTTTTACCCCCTTTATACGCCAGCTCTGCAACCGTAATCATTGTGCCGTAAGGTTGAAGGGCGTGTTTAAGTAAACTCATGCTCGCTTTGCGAGTTGCTTTTGCTGATGCTTGTTTCAGTATGTCTGAGAAATCAAAATCTGGATCTGATAAGTTGCCTCTCACGGGTATGCTGACCTGTAGATTATCGTTTTTATCCCGCAGTGTGTTTAACGCAACATCAAGGGGCATGGTCAATTGCTTGTTTAAGCGTTTTATCGCGTCTTCTGAGGCTGGTACGAGTTTTAATTTATTTAGATTGAGCATTACAGTAGAGTCGAGCTTGTTATCCTTAACGTTAATCTGAATAGCAGCGTTTAACTGGCCGTGTTTAATGCGATAACCGGCAGATTGTTTCAGGTAAGGCGAAAAAGGCGGTAGCTCCAGAGCTTTGATGGATAGATTAATGTTCGATGATAGCTTGGAGCTAAAAGGAGTAAATGTCCCTTGGGCTTCAAGCTTCGAGTGGGAGTTTAGCCTGCCTTTCAAGCTGATATGGCTGCTTGCTTCATCTTGCGCATTGCTGAATGGACGAAGAGTTAATTCATTCAATGTCAGCGTACTGTTAAAGGAAGGTGAAACACTTTCATCAACAAGAGTAAGGGCGGAATTATTAAGGAGAATGTTGTTTATTTTCCAAGTAAATGAAGGTGTCGAGAGTGGAGGTAATGCATCCTCTTTCGGCATTTCTATAGCGGTTTTATCTGGATTTTCAGTGGTCTTTTTCTTGTCTACTACTGGCGTTCCTAAATTTAATGATTGTAGGCGGGAAAGTGAGGAGCTGAGGAATTTTAGTTGTTTATCTTTTGTAATGTAGATCAAAGCATTAAGGTCGCTAGCTTTTATTTGCTCAATATAAAGGTTGTTTAATGGATGCAGTGTCAGGTCTTTAATATTTAAAGACTCGCTGAAAATAAATGGTTCCAATGTTTCCGATAATGGGGAAAGCCCGCGAGCTTGATTAAGTTGAATGCTTCCCACTTGTAACTGGTCAGCCCCTGTTAATTTTATTTTTTGAATGGTGAGCTGAGGTAACTGTAGTAAATTTAGTTTTTGGTGCAAGTCTAATATTTGAGCTTGTTTTAAGGTGATGCTGCTGTCGACTTCGAATTTGTTTCCCCAATCGCGCTTATCTAAATCTATAGCTTTAAGGCTCCACTGCATCGCCAAGTCGTCATGTGAATATTCAAACCCTTTGGTGTTTAGTTTTAGTTTGGCCTCTTGTAGGTTGAAGCGACCTGTCCCCGAACTGTGTAAAGGTAAGAAATGTTCATTTAAAGTAAGGCGCTGGATGAGCTGTAGCTCAAGGCGAGACGCACTCCCTTTAAGTATTTCGGCGGTGGGCTCATCTATAAGTTGCCCAGATAAGCGGGGTTTACGAATGCTTAGTTCGGATTTTATGCTGGTCCGTGTGAATGACCCATCTGTAGAGTCTGGATTGGCATCAATGCTAAGCAGTAAAGATGAATTATTATGTGTATATGCGATTTTTTTTGTGGGGCTATAGATGGATAGCTCTCCTACCTCCATATTTCCTTTTATGAAAACAGATGGGCTGGTTTTCTGAGAGAGCTGTACCCGCTGTTTGCTGCGCCATTCTATAGGTTTTTCAGTGGTGATTTGAAAGTCATGGTTTCCAATTTTTACGTGAGTATTATCAATAGTTGCTTTGGCAAAGAGTTGGCTTTGTTCTGATGGCTGACTAAAGAATTGCGTTAATGTAGCCGTTTCAATATGTATATTGGAGGAGATGCTAGGTGTTTCAATCTGAAATGTTGAGTTTTCAATTAAAAGCTTGTTAATCGTCAGTAACCATTCTGTGCTTTCTTTTCTAGCACCTAGGTTATCCTTTAAGGCTGAATTTTTTAGATTATTTTTATTCAGATTTACACCGATATAAAAGGCTTTGTTGTCCTTTTTTATAAGCGGGAAATGGCTGTTTTTTAGCGAGATATTATCAATTAGAATATGGTTCTTTAATAATTTCCAGTAGTTGAAAGTGGTGGATATTTGGCCGATCTGGAGTGCTTCTTGTTTGCCTGTTTGCACCTGTAAGCCAGTGATTGAAAAGCGGCCAGTAAAAAGGTTGATATCGACATCATCGATTTTACTTTTGTCAGCCCCAAGGTGATTTAACCCATAGAGCAGGGCGGTTTTTGTTATCGGGGGAAGGGTGATAAGGAATAGGCTTGCCATTAAAAAGAAAGCTACGGTGGCTTTGAGCGCCTTTTTGAATTTGAGTATATTTTTCACGGATTTTTGTTAACGCGTGTTGGTGAATGGATTTATATGTGAGAGAAAAGTTACGGTGCTTTTGTTTTGTTTATACTGCTACACGCCCGTACCCTAGCTGTTTTAATCATGTTGTCTTTCATTTGCAGTGTCTCCACTTTATAACCAAAAAGATCCATGCAGATGTTGTATTCGGGGATGAATTCCAACTGTTTTATAATTAGACCGTTTAAGGTTTTTGGGCCATCTGCGGGGAGGTCCCAGCTAAGCATACGATTAATGTCTCGAATTGTAGCGGTGCCATCAATAAGATAGGAGCCGTTCTTTTGCGGGTGAATGTCTTTGCTTGTGGCGGCCATATCTGAAGTGAACTCTCCGACAATTTCTTCAAGAATATCTTCTAGAGTCACTAAACCCAGGATGTCACCGTATTCATCTACAACAACGCCTAGTCGGCGTTTAATGCGTTGAAAGTTAATAAGTTGTTTGTTGAGTGAGATGCCCGAGGGAACAAAGTGGGCCTCACGGGTGAACTGCATGAACGATGCCTTATTGAGTTCCTCTTGGTGAAAGAAACGCGAAATGTTACGCATGTGAAAAATGCCTACAATATTATTAATTTCTTTTTTATAGACGATTAACCGTGTGTGTTGAGACGATTGAAGTTGGCTGATTATATCCTCAATATCTTCATCGATATCGATGCCAACCACTTCATTTCGGGGGACCATAATGTCATCAACGGTTATTTTTTCCAGATCAAGAATACTAAGAAGCATCTCTTGGTGTTTGCTGGGGATAAGCCCGCCAGCTTCGTGTACCACTGTCCTGAGCTCATCACTATTTAAGCTGTCGCGATTGTGGTTATTAGGGGGGCTGCCTACCAGTTTAATTAAGCCATTGCTGATTCCATTTACCAGCCAGACGAGGGGGTATAGCGTAAAAAGCAGCGGCTTTAGGATGAGTGATGCGGGATATGCGATGCGTTCTGGGTGCTGAGCTGCAAGGGTTTTAGGTGTTACCTCGGCGAAAATAAGGATGGTAATGGTCAGTAATCCAGAGGCTAAGGCGATTCCGGCATCACCCCACACGCGGATGGCTATAACGGTGGCAATAGATGATGCAAAGATATTAACGAAATTGTTGCCGATTAAAATGACACCAATGAGCCGGTCAGGTTTGTTGATAAGTTTTTCTACACGCTTTGCCGGAGCATGGCCTTTTTTGGCATTACTTCTAAGGCGGTAACGATTGATGGACATCATTCCAGTTTCGGAGCTGGAAAAGAAGGCTGATAAAATAATGAGACAGAAAAGAATGCCAGATAGTATGGGAAGAGATATTTCGTTCAAAGCCAAAGAGCCTTTCTGGTTACAGTTATTTCATTCATGAGTTAGGATCGCTGTAAAATGATTTCAAGCACTAGTTTACTACCAAAATAAGCCAGTACCAGTAATGAAAAGCCTATTAGTGTTCCTTTGATGGCGGTTTTTCCTCGCCACCCGAGTTTATGACGCCCCCACAGTAAGACTGCAAAGGTAAGCCAAGCTGCGATGCTTAGGGTGGTTTTATGTACTAAATGTTGGGAAAACAGATTTTCGAGGAAGAGGAATCCGCTGCCGATAGAGATGCTAAGCAAAGCTATTCCGGCCCAAATCATTTCAAAAAGTAGTTTTTCCATAGTTTGCAGCGGTGGCAGGAACTGAATCAGGCCGGTCATATGCTTATGTTTAAGCTGATAGTGCTGCGCATAAAGGAGTAAAGATTGGGCAACCGCGATTGCTAATACGCTATAAGCCAGAATTGAAAGTATAATATGAAGCAGAATCTCGGGTGATAGCGCCGGCAATGGGCTTGTATCTGTTTTAATGGTAAGAGATAGGAGTATGCCCATGGCCGCACTTGGATAGGCGAGCAAGGCTAGATTGCTTACGGGACGATAGAAGCTTGCTATGATGGCTACGGCAGCTATCACCCAGCCAAACAATGAAGCTACCTGAAAAAAGCTGAAATAAATGCCTTCAGGCGTTTTTATAACCCCGTAAGCGCTAACAGCGTGAAAGAAAAAGGCAAAAACCCCGCTACCGATTAAAATGGTTTTATTGACTTCTGTATGATGACGTAGTTGGCTTGCCAGATATATGGTGGCACCAATATATGTGGAAGCTGAAATTATTCCAAAATAAAGGGGGTTCATTGCCTCATTCCTTTACAGCAGTGAAGGCAGTGTGGCATAAGACTCTTAGTTTTTGAAGGCTTTGGCAAGAGGATGCAGGAATTCCGTATTAAGAGAGGTTGGTTGCTAATATACGGAGTGATTTCATCTGTCGCAAATTGTAGGCTGTATTGGATAGACGCGCTATAATCCGCGTATAAATATTTAGCAAGCTTTGCCTGCTTCTCACTCATCTCTATTACTGTTTGAATAAGCTATTGCCATAAGGTTTATACCAATTATGGGATCATTCTCAGGACGTTTTAATGTTTGATAATTTGACCGACCGTTTATCCTCGACCCTGCGTGATGTTACAGGCAGGGGTAGGCTGACAGAAGAAAACCTTCAAGACACACTGCGTGAAGTTCGTATGGCGCTGCTTGAGGCAGATGTCGCGCTTTCCGTTGTTAAGGATTTCGTTGAAAAGGTGAAAGTGCGCGCTTTGGGCGAAGAGGTGATGAAAAGCCTTAGCCCTAGCCAGGCCTTTGTAAAGATAGTTAATGAAGAGTTAGTAGCAGTCATGGGTGATGCCTGCGAGGGGCTTGATCTGGCTGTTAAGCCACCCGCAGTGATCTTGTTAGCGGGCTTGCAGGGAGCGGGTAAAACAACCACTGCTGCTAAGTTGGCCAAATGGTTGATGGAGAGTGAAAAGAAAAAAGTCATGCTGGTGAGTGTTGATGTTTATCGACCTGCCGCCATCAAGCAGCCTGAAATGCTTTCTGCTGAGGTGGGGGCGCTTTTCTTTCCCAGTGATACCAGCCAAAAACCTGTTGATATTGCCAATGCTGCTTTAAAAGAAGCAAAAACCAAGTTTATTGACGTTGTTATCCTTGATACTGCAGGTCGTTTGCATATCGATAATAAAATGATGTCTGAAATCAAAGAGCTGCATCAAACGGTTAACCCAGCAGAAACTCTCTTTGTTGTTGACTCTATGACTGGGCAGGATGCAGCGAATACCGCTAAGTCATTTAATGACACTCTCGAGCTTAGTGGTGTTGTACTGACCAAGGCGGATGGTGATGCTCGCGGCGGCGCGGCACTTTCTGTGCGAATGATTACGGGTAAGCCCATTAAGTTCTTGGGGACCTCTGAGAAACTTGATGGCTTGGAGCCTTTTCATCCTGACAGGATGGCGTCTCGCATACTGGGGATGGGGGACGTACTTTCCTTGGTGGAAGAGGCGGAGCGTAAGCTTGACAAGGATAAAGCGGAACGATTGGCCAAGAAGATTAAAAAGGGCAAATCTTTCGACCTTAATGACCTAAAAGACCAGTTTCAGCAAATGCGTAACATGGGTGGCATGGCGTCAATGCTGGAGAAGATGCCTGGTATGGGTAAAGCTATGGATGCGGTGCAGAGTGAGTCGGGTGAAAAAGAGCTGCGTCGCTTGGAGTCATTAATTGACTCCATGACTCCGATGGAACGAAGTCGCCCAGAGTCGATTAACGGGTCTCGAAAAAAGCGTATTGCAATGGGCTCTGGTATGCAGATACAAGATGTAAACCGCCTTCTAAAGCAGCACAAGCAAATGGCCAAAATGATGAAAAAGTTTTCCAGAAAAGGCGGGATGACTAAAATGATGCGCGGGCTGGGAGGGATGATGCCTCCTGGGGGTGGGGTGCGCTAAGAGTTGTATTTTCAAAGGGGCTTAGCGCAGTATCTTTTAAGTCCTCAATAAAGGTTGGAATTTCAGTAAAAAAGGCGTAGAATCTGCGCCCTTAAAATACCAGTTTATATCGCCCTGATGTAGGGCATGTGAAACACGCTTTTAGGCTCTTTTCACGCTGATATAAAGAACAATGTATGTACTTGTGCTTAACTTAAAGGCATTTCTGCCGTTGGGTTAATTCTAGCACTTAACTTTTTAGGAAGAACTTATGGTAATCATTCGTCTATCTCGTGGCGGCGCAAAGAAACGTCCATTCTACCACTTGGTGGTTGCAGACAGTCGTAGTCGCCGTGATGGCCGTCTTATCGAGAGAATCGGTTTTTTTAATCCCGTCGCAAGAGGGCTAGAAGAGTCTCTGCGTATTGATCATGAGCGTGTTGATTACTGGGTTTCCCAGGGCGCTCAACTTTCTGATCGTGTAAAGCAGTTACTTAAGCAGTCTACTCAGGAAGCCAAAGCAAGCTAATTGTTTGCTAACTACTCCGCTCACGCTCAAATTTGAACGTGAACGTGAACGTGAACGTGAACGTGAACGGAGTAGTTACATTACTTGTTGAAATTTTTATCACATACTGACTAAAGTTTGTTATGAGCAATTTTACTGATGAGGACTCCCTTATCGTAATTGGACAGATCGTATCTGTATACGGCGTAAAGGGGTGGTTAAAAGTACGCTCTTTTACACAAGATCCAGATGATTTGTTTAATTACAAGCCTTGGGCATTGCAAGCCCTTGAAAGTGGTAAGTGGAAGGGTACTTCTATTAAGCAGTATCGCGCACATGGCAAAGGGTATGTCGTACAGCTGGAAGGTTGTGATGATCGTAATCAGGCCGAACTTCTGAGAGGCATGAAAATCGGCGTCAACAAAGACCTGTTGCCAGAGCCTGATTCCAGCGAAACCTATTGGCGTGATCTTGAGGGTTTGCGGGTTGTAAACCTTCAAGGCGAAACCTTAGGGCTTGTTGATACTGTGATGGAAACAGGTGCGAACGATGTTTTGTTGGTTAAGCCTTGTGACTCGAGTATCGACGAGCAAGAGCGCTTGATTCCTTATGTTGGTCATGTGGTTAACAAAGTGAGTATTGACGAGGGTGTTTTAAGTTTGGACTGGCAAGCGGATTACTGATAGCTCCGTGTTTTTATGCGCTCTCCGGACTTACTTCTTTGGAATAGGTGAGAGTGGATGTGGATAGGCGTGATCTCGCTTTTTCCTGAAATGTTCGATGCTGTTATAAAGCATGGCATTACTGGGCGAGCCATCAATGATAAACTGATGACGCTTGAGCTTTGGAACCCAAGGGACTTTACTCAGGATAAGCATCAGACGGTAGATGATAGACCGTATGGTGGCGGGCCAGGTATGGTGATGAAATACTCACCGCTTAAAGATGCCATTGTTGCGGCAAAGCGTGCAGCTATAGACAGCGCTGCTCTGAAAGATGTTACAGAAAGTGAAAAAGCGCTGGTGATTTATCTTTCTCCTCAGGGAAGAAGGCTAGATCAACAGGGTGTAGAAGAGCTAGCACAAAGGAAGCAAATTATTTTAGTCGCCGGTCGTTATGAAGGTGTTGACGAGCGCCTTATTCAAGATGAGGTCGATGAAGAGTGGTCCGTTGGCGATTTTGTGCTGACGGGTGGTGAGTTACCTGCCATGACTCTGGTAGACAGTATTTGCCGATTGATTCCAGGCGCCTTGGGGCATATTGATTCAGCCGCAGAGGATTCATTCTCCTCTGGACTGCTAGATTTTCCTCACTACACGCGGCCTGAAACAGTTGCGGAAAAAAGTGTTCCGTCAGTTTTGTTAAGCGGTAACCATGAAAAAATAAGGTTATGGCGTCTCAAGCAAGCATTGGGTCGAACTTGGCAGCGCAGGCCGGATTTACTCGAAGGAAAAGAGCTGACAAAAGAAGAAAAATGTCTTCTTAGTGAATTTATAAATGAACGTGAATAAACGTTTCATGACATTAATAATATTGTCCGATTAATTAACAGGAGCCTTACCATGAGTGGTAAAAATAAAATTATCCAGCAGCTTGAAAATGCTCAGCTGCGAACGGATATACCGGAGTTCGCACCGGGTGATACAGTTATTGTGCAAGTGAGGGTTAAAGAGGGTTCTCGTGAGCGTCTTCAGGCTTTCGAAGGTGTGGTTAT